>NZ_MWJN01000122.1:0-26170 GCF_002027145.1 Microbispora sp. GKU 823
GGCGGCGGCGGTGGTGGCGGTGGCGGTGGCGGCGACCATCGCGGCCGCGACCACGGCCGTCATCACGGTCACCATAAGGGTCACCACCGCGTTCACCACCGCGGTCACCATAAGGGTCACCATAAGGGTCACCACCGCGGTCACCACCGCGGTCACCACCACCACCACCGCCACTACCGGTAGCTCCACGAACGACGAAGACCCGCCAGGTGATCGGCTTGGCGGGTCTTCTGGGACTCATCGAATTTGATCGAGGCCTGGCTGTGCATGCTCGCGTGGGTGCGGGATGACAGGGCCGCCTCAGGCTCTTGAAGGAGCTCACCGACGTGCAGCCCGCCGATGTGCTTGCCCGCGTGAGGGCGGTGCTCGGCGATCCCCACCGCGCTCCGGGCTACATCGAGGTAGGGCCGGCTGAAGGCGGTTCGGCATCACGGCGGCAGCAACTCAGACATTCGAGTAGTCAACGCTTGTTGACCGATTGCTCCCTTCAGTCTAGGTTCGTTAAGCAGAGCCGCGTCGATGAGGGAGGCGGGATGCCCGCGACTCCGCGCGACCTGCTCGATCGCTTCCAGCAGGCGATGCTGGACTTCTCGCCTGACTCGCTTGCCGATTTGTTCGCCGATGAGGCGATCTACGAGTTCGTGTTCTGGACGCCGCATCGCGGTCCGTCGCAACGGTACGACGGGCGCGAGGAGATCCGCGCAGGCTTCAGGGCGGCATGGGGGTCGGTGTCCAAGTCACCGCTGACCGGATTTCGCGAGGTGTGCGTTCACGAGACGGCCGACGCCGAAGTGATCATCTCTGAGGGTGAGATGAACGCTGTCAATCATGCGACCGGACGGCCGTTCACCTCCCGGTTCGTGCTCGTCCTGCGCGCCCGCGACGGCCGTATCGTCCACTTGCGCGACTACTCCGACGTGCTGCGGACCGCGGCGGGGCTCGGGCGTCTGACCCAGCTCTTCGATCAGGTGCATGCCGAATCCGCGCTGTGAAAGAGGTCGTGTGGTCGCTCTTTCGAGCGCTCTGGGCCGACCGGCACAGGTGACTTCCGGGGTGGCTCCCGCGAACACGCCCATGGCCGCTCGCTTGCGGCCCTCCGTGCTCGGTCTGTGGTGCCAGTCGGTGGACGGCACAGATGGGCCGCGTGAAAACTGTTTGGCATGCGAAGGGGCGCCGTCTAGCGTGGCGCCGTGGCGACTCAGGTGATCGTTCTCAACGGCGGTTCCAGTTCGGGCAAGTCCGGGATCTCCCGGTGCCTGCAGGCGGTACTGCCGGATCCATGGCTTGCCCTCTCGGTCGACACCCTGGTCGACGCGATGCCTGCCTCCCTGAGGGCATCGGATGCGGGGATCGACTTCGCCCCGGATGGTCGGGTCGTCGTCGGGCCGGAATTCGGGAAGCTAGATGCGGCATGGACAGAGGGGATCGCCGCGATGGCCCGTGCGGGCGCTCGGCTCATCGTGGATGACGTGTTCCTGGGCGGGGCGGCGTCCCAGCAACGCTGGCAGAAGGCTCTTGCCGGACTGGAGGTGCTCTGGGTCGGTGTGAGGTGCGACAGCGCGGTCGCCGCAGGGCGAGAGATCGCCCGGGGCGACCGTGTCAGGGGGATGGCCGCGTTGCAGGCGGAAGTGGTTCACGAGGGCGTGGTCTACGACCTCGTGGTGGACACCACGCACACCGAGTCCTTGGCGTGCGCGGAGACGATCGCCACCCGGGTGCGCCGTTAGCACCGGCATTCCTGCAGTCCTTTCGTCGACCACGCCGTCCACGACAAGGCCCAGCAGGCGCCGCCCCAGACCCTCTCCCACGCGCTGGCCGACTCGCCGGCCGATCAGCTCCCGCCTGGATCGGACAGTTGCCGGCTGGTAGCAGGTCCGTCCGGATGGAAGGCCGATCGGCGCTACCGGCCGGCCAGGGACGACGCGAGCTTCAGCCAGCTCTCTAGCGTGGTGGCCGCGGCGCCGCTGTCGATGGCCAGGCGCGCGTCCTCAAGGCAGGTCGCGAAGGCGTCGCGCAGGCCGCCGCCGAAGCCGCGGTGAGCGGCGAGGGCTCCGGCCGCGTTGGCGAGGACGGCGTCACGTGCGGCACCCGCTTCACCGGCCAGGACCCGGTGGACGACCGTGGCGTTGTAGGCCGCGTCACCGCCGCGGAGCGCGTCCTGCGCGCTGCGCGCCAGACCGAAGTCGGCAGTGTCCAGCGTCTCCTGCCGGACGCCGCCGCTCTCGGTGATCCAGACGTTCGTGCGCGCGGCGGTGGTGATCTCGTCGAGGCCGTCCTGCCCGCACACGACCAGGGCGCTCGCGCCCCGTTCCGCGAGGACGTTCGCCAGGACCGGGGCGAGGGCGGGGTTGGAGGCAGCCGACGAGGGCGGCACGGGGGCTGGCGGGGTTGGTCAGCGGCGCCAGGTAGTTGACGGCGGTGGGGACGCCGAGCGCCTTGCGTACCGGACCGGCGTAACGCAGTCCCTGGTGGAAGCGCGGGGCGAAGGTGAAGCCGATGCCGACGTCGCGTACGCACCGGGCGATGTCGTCAGGTGTGAGATCGAGCGGCAGGCCCAGGGCTTCCAGGACGTCGGCGGCGCCGGCCTTGCTGGACGCCGACCGGCCGCCGTGCTTGACGACGGAGGCGCCGGCGGCGGCAACGACGATCGCCGCCATGGTGCTCACGTTCACGGTGTGGGCGCCGTCGCCACCGGTGCCGACGATGTCGACGACCTCCGCGCCGTCGACGGGCAGGGGCACGACCCGTTCCATGAGGGCGTCGAGCATGCCCCGGAGTTCCGCGGTGCTCTCACCCTTGGCCCGCAGGGCGACGAGGAACCCGGCGAGCTGAGCGGGGTCGGCCGCGTCGTCCATGACCTGCCGCATGGCCCAGCGGGTGTCGTCCGCGTCGAGGTCCTGCCCGCGCAGGAGCGTCGCGAGCAGGCGTGGCCAGGAGCGGGACGGCTCGGTCATCAAGGTCCTCTCGACATGGCACGACGACGGTCGGGCGGTGCTCCAAGCGTAGTGACCGGCACCGTGAATCGCTGACACGAACCTGACCTGGCCGAACTCCACGGATCCGCGAGCGTCACCGTTCCCGGTTCTGCCGGGGTAGCGTGGCTTGAAGATCGAGATGAGGGGCAGGGGGACGGATGCTGCCGATCGGCGAGATGCTTCGGGTGCTGAACGTGCTGGACGCCGCCGGATGTGAGGTCTGGGTCGCCGGCGGTTGGGGGATCGACGTCCTGGTCGGACGCGTCACCAGGGAACATCACGACCTCGACCTGCTCCACCGTGCCGAACAGGAGCGGCTGGTGATCGGCGAGCTGGAGTCGTGCGGGTATGCCGAGCGGCCCGGTGCGGTGCCCGGGCGGCCGGCCAGGTTCGTCATGGCCGACGGCCACGGGCACGAGCTCGATCTCCATCCGCTGCACATCGCGGAGGACGGCTCGGCCGTGCAGCACCTGGACGACCGCGGTGCGGCGCTGCACTACCCGGCCGCGGCCTTCGTCACGGGCACGATCGAGGGTGTGCGGGTGCGCTGCCTGTCCGTCGGTCAGCAGGTCTCCTTCCACCAGGGCTACGAGCCCCGCGACCGCGACCTGCACGACATGGCGAGCCTGCGTGCGGCGTTCGGCGTCACGACGCACTTCTGACCCGCCTACGCGATGCGGCGGAGGGCGAGTGGTCAGGTCGCGTACAGGAGCGACAGCGGCTGCGACGGCTTCCGATCGCCCAACTGCGTGGCGGTCCGCCCGATGTAACGGCTCAGGGACCGTGCGAGGTGCGGCTGGTCGAAGTATCCGAGCCGGTGGATCACGTCGTGGGCCGGCACGCCCTGCTGGATCAGGACCGCCGCCTGCCTGGCGCGGTCGATCTGCCGGACGGCGCCGCGCGTGAGCCCGGTCGACGCCAGGAAGCGCCGCTGCACGGTGCGTTCCGACACGTCCGGCGACGCGCCACGGAGGACCGCGGCGACGAGGGGGTCGCGCTCCACGACACCCTCACGCACCAGCCGTTGCACGAACGCCTCGGCGTTGTCCCAGTCGGGCAGATGCCAGGTGGAACCCTTCAGCCAGAAGGACCTGTGCGTCGTGTCCGGAATCTCCGCGGACCCGTCCACGAGCCGGCCGAGGGGAAGATGGGGCATCGCGGTGCCGAGGGAGAAACTGATCCCAAAGAACGTGGCGTCCTCGGGAACGGGGGCCTGGCTCGCCCTCGTCTCCGGCCCCTGGACGGAGGCGCTGACCTGGCCGCGATGCTCCCAGAAGACCAGATCCCAATGGGCCGTCGCGACCGCCGTCATCTGTTCCACGTCACGGCTGCTGCTGCGCCACACCCGCTCGATGTACGGCGAGTCGGACGATCGACTCTCGATGTCCAGGCCCATCCGGGTAACTCCTCCTGACTCGCGGAAGACTGCCATGCGGGCCGGTCCAGGCCGTATTTCCGATCATGCTACGTCCGTGGTCACCCCGACGACAGGGTAACGAGCAGGCGGCACCCAGCGGCCCGACGCCGGGGAGGTGTCCCGAGCATGACTTTCACACGGGCCTGATCCCGGTGTTGCGGATGTGCTCGTAGACGATCGACGTGCGGACGTCGGCGACTTCGGGCCGTTCGGTGAGCCTGTCGATCACGAACGCGTACAGGCTGGCGTTGTCCGGCACCGCGACGTGCACGATGAAGTCCTCCGTGCCGGTCGTCACGTAGACGCCCAGGGTGTCGGGAAGCGCGCTGACCCAGTTGCGGAATCCCTCGATGTTGCGCCGCGAGGGGGGACGCACGCGGATGGCGATGAGGGCCTGGACCGGGCGCCCGATCGCCGCCAGGTCGACGTCGAGGATCGCTCCGCGGATGACGCCACGCTGGCGGAGCGCCCGCGTGCGGTCGAGTGCAGTGGTCGGCGAGACCCCGACCGAGGCGGCGACGTCGCGGTTGGTCTTCCGTGCATCCGACTGCAGTTCCGCCAGGATCGCCTTATCAAGTTCGTCCATGCCCGCCTGGTCGCCCTTACTTCCGATACAAATACGGATTCCTTGCAGTCCTATCGTACGGATGCCTAGCATCGACGGCGTAATGCCGAACGCATGGATAGGAGCCCCGGATGGCGGCCGATGAACAGACGACCTCGGGTGTCGGGTTCGCCCCCGAGGAGATCGACCCGGCCCTCCCGACCCGGGCGGCCCGCCTGAAGTGGGTGATCGTGGTCGACCGCGACCTTCCCGCCGGCCGTGCCGTCAACGCCGCCGTCTGCGTGGCCGCGGCGACATCGACGGCGGTGACCGGGCTCCTCGGCGACGACGCGGTGGACGCCGACGGCGGCGCCCACCCCGGCCTGCCCTGGGCGGGCTGCTCGGTGCTGGCCGCGGACGCCGCCACGCTGCGCGCCGTCCGCGCCAAGGCCGCGTCGTCCGCCGGGTGCTTCGTCGCGGACATGCCCGCGGCGGCCCAGCAGACCCGGGTCTACGCCGACTACCTCGCCGCGATGAAGGAGACCGCGGCCGACGACGTCGAGTACTACGCGGTCGGCGTGGTCGGGCCGCGCAACCGGGTGGACAAGATCGTGGGAAAGCTGCCCCTGATGCCGTGACCCCGGCATGCCTGGGCGGTCAGGAGCCGGGCGCGCGCAGGTGGCGGGTGTCCACCCGGTGTCCCGCCTCCTCCAGGACGGTGATCGCCTCCTTGATCCTCGGCTCGGGCACGAGCACCAGGTCGGCGTGGAAGGTCGAGGCGACGAACACCGAGATGGCCGCCTCGGCCAACGGGCCCACGATGGCCGCCAGCATGCCCGGGACGTCCAGGTCGTGTCCGGTGCCCCCGGCGTAGAGGCCGATCCACCGGTCGCCGGACCCCGTCGGCCAGGCCTCGCGGACCACGGTGAGGCCCTCCGGGGCGCGGACGAGCGCGATCCAGTCGTCGTCTTCGGGGAACGTCGCCTGCGGCAGGTGCTGGACGGCGAACACGGACGGCACGATGCCGAGCTGCTGGGCGGCGGGTGAGGTCATGAGACGTGTGTAGCAGAGACCCCCGACAAGACGCCCGCCCAACGGCGGCCTGGGCGGTGAGCGCCTTCAGGGCCGCGGCCGGCGCGGCGACCGCGGCCCGTTCGATGGCCCGCGGTAGCGCCAGGTCTACCCCCGGATGCGCGGTCACACCACCACGCGTGCGGCAGGCTACGCCATCGCGCCGCGGAGGCGGCATCCGTACGGTCGATCCGGATCGACCACCGGGACCGCGGCCCGGTGACGACATCGTCCGGAGGGAAGACTTCTGTGCGTAGACGACTGATCATGACGGCGGTCGCCGGTGTTCAGCAGCACCAGGTGCTGCTGCGCCCCGTCGTGCAGGTCACGCTCGATGCGGCGGCGTTCGGCCTCGAACGCGTCGACCAGCCGCGTCCGAGCCGCCGAAAGCTCCTCCACCTGCCGGTTCAGCTCGGTCTGTGTCGGGCCGAGCACCCACAGGGCGAACGCCGCCTGCGCCCCGGCCAGAACGCACAACGCGTACACCGTCGCGATCGCGGCGGGCAGGCCGGCCACGGCGGCCACGGCCCACGCCTCCCCCATCGTGTCGACGACCAGCCCGCCGAGCCGGATGTCCACCGCGAGTCCGGCCGTCACGAGCAGCGGAAGGGCCAGCAGGACCAGGCAAATGAACAGGACGAACAGGCCGGCGAGATCGAGGAGGGGAAGAACGGACAGCAGACACAGGACGTAGCCCGACGCGCGCCACGTCGCGCTCTCACCCAGCCGCAGCCGCGACCAGGCCACCGCGCCGCCGGATGTCGCGGCGTGCGGACTTCTCACCGGCCCCTGACCGAGCAGCCCGAGCCGGCGTCGCTCCAGCGCCCCGATCGGCACACCCGCGAGAACGAACGCCGGGGGGAACACGATCAGCGGCACCAGGACCGGCCACGTCGCCGCGGCGAGCACGACCGTGCCGGACAGGTAGGCCAGAGACCGCCACGGCCACCGGGACGACAGGAAGACGAGCGGATTACCGGCCATCGCCCGCCACATCGAACCGCTGTTCATCACGCCGGTCACTCTACGAACAGCCGGCCTGTTGCGAACGGGAGCCAGATGGAGGGGAATGGTAGACCTGGCACCACCACGGCCGCGAACGGCCCTGCCGTCGCCCCAGGTGACGCATGCGCCGGTGATTACCGGCGCACTACTGGACCACCGCATTCACCGAAGGGACCACTCGGTGATGGAGGCGACAAGCAGCGGCCCGTCGAAGGAGTCGGGGGTGAGGGGCACCCCGGTGATCCTGGCGGCGAGCGCGAACGCCTTCGGGAGCGCGTCGTCCCACCGGGTGTCCCAGGCCGCCTTGCCGGTCGTGGCGGTCCACGGCAGCCCGACCCTGCGCATCGGCTCCTTCAGCCGATCGGGGTCGCTGCCCCAGCGGTTGACCGACGCGTGCGGAGTGAAGGCGGTGACGATCTCGCCGTCCACGGCGTACAGGAAGCTGTGCTCGGCGTAGTCGTGGCGTCCGACGGCCACCGCCTCGCATCCCTGCGCGAGGCGCGCCAGGTTCTCGCCCAGTGCCGTGTGCCAGCCGCACGGTTCGACCGCCACGCTCCACTCGCCGATCCGGGTGATGCCGACGTAACCGCCGCCGTCGCCGCCGTCGGTCTCCTCGATGAACTCCGCGACCTCGTCGTCGAGTTCGACGAGGGTCATCGAGCGGGCCGCCGCTCCGGTGGGCTCGAAACGGGCCGCGACGTCGGCGGGCTCCAACCCGTGGAAGAACGACACGCTGAAGATGTCGCCCAGCGGGTTGCGCACGTTTCCTGTCGTCGGGGCCGCCAGCCACCTGAAGGGGGCGAGAGGGTCGGGCACCTGGGCTCCCTTGGTCGTTTCGCGACATCGTGGCAGCCGCCGCCGACAAAATCGGGGGCCGAGGTCATCCGTCGCGTTCCTGTCCTCCGGCGGCGGACGCCGCCGATGTCAGGAGGATCGTGGCACGCTCCTGGAATCGGCTTGGATCTTGCTGAAACACGCGTCGTCACGGCGGAGGCACGACGGCCTTCGAGACGAGCCGGTCGCGGGCGAAGCACAGGCGGTAGGCGCGGGCGGAATCGCTCCTCACGGTGTAGTAGACGCAGTCCTGGCCGGGTGGCGGAGCCGGAGCGCCGTCCGGCGGGCCGTCCCTGGTGAACGCGGGAAGCCGGGACCGCGCGTCGTCGCGTGGTTCGCCCGCCTTCAGCCCCTCGTACGCCGCCGGGTCGAGGACCGAGAACGACGAGCTGACGAAGCTCAACGGGATCAGGAGCACGAAGATCCCGGTCAGCACGGCCACGGGAATCCCGACCGCCTGCGCCAGCCGCCGCCGCACCCGGCGCCGGGCGAGGCCCAGCTCCCGGACCGCCGTGGTCACCGGCACATCGAGACCGGCTGTTGTCCGTACGTGCTCGTGAGCCGCCTGGACGCCGGTGACGGGCAGTTCGGCGGCGACCTCGAAACCCCCGCCGTGAACCGGGCCGGCCCGCAGGACGCCGCCCGCCAGGCGCACCCGTTCCGCCAGCCCGACGAGCCCGGACCCGCCGGACGCCACACCCGTCGGGGCCGCGGCCGGAGCGGGGTCGTTGACCACGCGGAGCGTGACGACGCCGTCGTCGACGTGAGCCGAACGCGTACGGTAGCGCCGGGAGCGTGTTTGGCGGCGTTCGTCAGCGCCTCCTGGAGCACGCGGCGCACGGCGAGCGCGGTCATCGGAGGCAGGCCGTCGGTGTCGCCCAGATGGCCTCCCGGGTGGCCGTCCATGTGACCGTCCGGGTGCTCGACGACGATCGGCACGCCGGAGTCGCGGGCGCGCTCGACGATCGTCTCGACGCTCTCCTCGCGCGGCGGCACGGCGGCCCCTTCGTCGTCGTCCGCGCGCAGCACGCCGATGATCTCGCGCAGCCGTTCGGTCGCGGCCGCGGCGGCCTCGCGCAGTTCGCGTACGGCCGCCTGCTGCCGCGAGTCCAGGCCGGGGTCGAGTTCCAGGGCGCCGGCGCGCACCGCGAGGAGCGTCAGGTCGTGGCCGAGCGAGTCGTGCATGTCGCCCGCGATGCGCGCCCTCTCCCGCAGGCGGGCGCGGTCGGCGACGGCCCGCTGCTCGTGCTCCAGCCGGTCGGCGAGCAGCCAGCCCGTGCGGACCAGTTCGGCGTGCTGGCGGCGCCAGCGGCCGAGCAGCCAGGGCACCACCACCGCGAGCAGCAGCGTGATGAGCTGCGTGGGCCAGCCCCACAGGTCGCGCAGGACCAGCGCGGACAGCGGCAGCCCGGCGAGGGCGACGGTCGCGAAGAACCACAGCGCCGGCCGGGCGCTCGCCATCCGGTGCCCGGCCAGGTAGCCGAAGACCACCAGTGCCGCCCACGTCCAGACCAGGGGGCCGAACATCTGCACGTCCAGGGCCAGGCTCACCGCCACCGGTACGGCGAGCGCCGCCAGCGGCCACCTCCGGCTCACCGCCGTGGCGGCCCCGAACAGCGGCACGGCCACCGCTGCCGCCGCCACCCGCCGGGCGTCGCCGTCATCGACGGCCAGCACGACCGGCGGCGCGCACACCGCAAGCCACAGTCCGAGGTCGAGCAGACGGGACGGCCGCACCACCTCACGCTCTCCCGTCGAGCGGAGCCTCGGGCACGAGACCCGCCTCGTACGCCAGGATCGCGGCCTGGACGCGGTTGCGGAGGCCGAGACGGGTGAGGATCTGGCTGACGTATCCCTTGACCGTGCCCTCGACGAGATGCAGGCGCCGGGCGATCTCGGCGTTGGACAGGGCGGCCCCGACCAGCGCGAGCACCTCGCGCTCGCGGTCGCCGAGCTGGTCCACGAGGGCGCGGGCGGCGGCCTCCGTGCCGAGCGGGCGTGCCCGGAGGCGGGTGATGACTCGCCGGGTGACGGCGGGGGAGAGGTAGGCGCCGCCGGCGGCGACGGCGCGCACCCCCGCGATCAGTTCGCGCGGATCGCCCGACTTGAGGAGGAAACCGGACGCGCCGGAGCCGAGCGCGCTCGTCACGTAGTCGTCCTCGTTGAACGTCGTGAGCATCACGACGGCGATCTCGGGAAGGACCCGGCGCAGCTCGGCGGCGGCCCCGAGCCCGTCGAGCCGCGGCATCCGGACGTCGAGCAGGCAGATGGCGGGACGGTGTCGCAGCGCGAGGTCGACGGCCTCGTGCCCGTCGGCCGCCTCGGCGACGACCTCGATGTCGCCGGCCGTGGCCAGGATGCTCGCGATGCCGGCGCGGATCAGCGCCTCGTCGTCGGCCAGCAGGACGCGGATCATCGCGTTTTCCCTGAAATCCGGCGTACGCTCATGCCGGGACGCTATCAACGGCCCGTCGCCGGGACCGTACGGCATGGACGAGCCGGGCGGCCACGACGGCGACGGCGGCCAGCGCTCCGGTCGCGGCCCAGACGTACAGCGCGAGCCAGACGTAGGTGAGCTGGTCCAGCGTGCCCACTCGGTTCAGCAGCAGCCCGGCCAGCTCCGCCAGTCCGAAGTAGAAGGCGACCGGCAGCGCGTACGGGACCAGGCGGGCGATCGTCCGCCAGGCGGGCCGTTGGGCGCGACGCCGGGCCCAGCGGCGGGAGCGCAGCACCCCGGCCACGCCGAGGCCCAGGGTGAGCAGCGACAGGCCGCCCAGCCAGGGGTCCGCCTCCGTGGTGAAGGGCACCGCGCCCGCGTCGGGCCGTCCCTCGATCAGGTCGACCAGGCCGTCGCTGATGATCAGCGCATCGTCGCCGGAGATCATCCCGGTGTTGGTGACGACCGCGACGCCCCACCCGCTCCCGGGCAGCAGGGTCTGGGCGGAGTTGTGCGTGAGCAGCCACCCGGTGTGCCGCAGCATCGGCGCCCCTCCGGCCGTGCGCTCGGCCGACCAGCCCATGCCGTACGTGCTGCCGCCCACGCCGGACGGGGTCTGGGTGGCCGTGACGAGGTCTCGGGGGAGGGCGTCGCCGTGGCCGTTCTGCGTGATCAGCCATTTGGCCAGGTCGTTGGCGGTGCTGACGACCCCGTATGAGCCGTTGACGAACCACTTCGGGTGCGCGCGCTCGATCACCCGGCCGTACGCGCGGATGTATCCGGCGCCCGCGCCGGGCAGTTCCTCCGTGGTGTCCACCGTCCGGGTGGACGTCATGCCGAGCGGCGTGAACACCGTGGCGGCCATCAAGTCGGCGAACGGCGTCCCCGACACCACCTCGGCCAGCCGCGCCGCCACCGCGTAGTTGGGGTTGTGGTAGATCATCCTGGTGCCCGGCGCGGCGGCGAGCGGCGCGGTCCCGAGCATCGCGACGGCGCCCTTGAGGTCGTCCGGCGCGGGGAGCGTCAGCTCGGGGAAGGTCCGGTCGCTCATGCCCGAGGTCTGCTGGAGAAGCTGCCGCACGGTGATCTTCTCGGCCCGGGGATCGGCCATGGTGAACTCGGGCAGGTAACGCCGGACCGGCGCGTCGAGGTCGATCCTGCCCTCGTCGGCGAGGCGCAGCACCGCCAGGGCCGTGAACGACTTCGACAGCGAGGCGAGCGGCACGGGGGTGTCCGCGGTGATCGCCTCGCCGCCGGCCGTGTGACCGTGCCCGGCGGCGTACACGACCCGGTCGCCCTTGACGACCGTCACCACGGCGCCGGGCAGGTCCGTGCGCCGGATGTAGTCGCGTACGTACCGGTCGACGGACTCCGCGGTCAGGCCGGGCCGTCCGTCCGGGGGCGCCGCCCGTGTCGCGGCGTCCACCGCGGCGTCCACGGCCGTCGTTCCCGTCGTGAGCAGCAACACACCGGCCAGACCGGCGATCGCGGCGATCCTGCGCATGCGCACCGTGTTTCCCTCCGAGCTCTTTCCGTTCGCAGGTCACGTACGGTATGAGCGGCCGGAGGGGCGGCACAGCGGGCGATCGGAAGGTCCTCACCTGACTTTCGTCAGGTCGGGAAGCGGGCGGGTCAGCGGCGCCCGAACCACCGGAGGAAGGAGCGCTTCGGGCGCTTCGCGGGAGGAGCCGCGGGAGCGGGCTTCTTCTCGGGGACCGGATGAAGGGCCCGCCACTCGGCGGCGACCTCGTCCACGTCGATGAGCGGCTGCACGACCGGCGGGCCGGACAGGGGCCTGCGGTAGCTGTCGCGGATCTTGACGTTCATCTCCTCGACGATCCTGCGCGCCTCGGCCTCGGTGCGCGCGCCCACCGCCTCCGCCCTCGCCTCCTCGGCCTCCTTGCGGAGCGCCAGCGTCCCCGGCAGCGGGAACGACAGGTTCTCCGCGCGCATCTTCTGCTTGATCCACCACATCTCGTCGTACGGCTTGCCCTGGCCGGGGATGGGCTTGCCCGCGCCCGGCAGGTCGTCGAACTCGCCACGCTCGGTGGCTTCGCGGATCTGCCGGTCGATCCACGACTCGAAGCTCACTCCGAGGGGCTTGCGTTCGGTCACGGCCTCACCTCGCAACGACGCGGTCGGCATCCTCCTGCGAGGATAACTTTCCGGCGCAGGCGGCCCTGGTCAGGGGACCCGGAGCAGGTCCACCACCCCCGTGGTGCCCTCGTCGGCGTGGCCGTCCGCGAGCCGCCGCTCCATGAGCGTCATGAACGGCGTGAGCAGCTCCGGGCTGACCTTCTGCTCCTCGGCCGTACGCAGCAGGGTCGCGTTGCCCCGGACCATCATCGCGAGGTTGGACGTGACGTTCTTCGTGTAGTCGCCGCTGTCCAGATGCTCCGCCATCCCGTACGCGTACGGGGCCATCGCCCCCAGCCAGCTCACGACGAGGTCAGCGAAGCTCTTCGGGGGAATCTCGTCCCGGACGAGCGCGAAGGCGTGCGCCACTCCCGCGAACATGCCCGTCATCGCGCTCAGCAGCGCCACGTCGTGGAGGGCGGCGAGCCCGGGGTCCTCGCCGGTGTAGGCGGTGCCCGCGGGTACGGCCAGCGTGCCCGCGTGGGCCTCGAACACCTCGCGCGAGCCGCTGTAGAAGACGTACGCCCCGGAGCCCGGCACCCCGATCATGGGCGGGACCGCCATGACGCCGCCGTCGAGGAACCGGGCGCCGCGCTCCTCGGCCCACCGCGCGCGGGCGCGGGCCTCCTTCGGGGTGCCGGTGGTGAGGTCGACCAGGTCCTTGCCGGACAGGTCGGCCCCGGCGAGGGCGTCGTCCACCGAGGCGTGGTCCAGCAGGCAGACGACCACCAGGTCGCTCGCGGCCACGGCCTCGGCGGCGGTCGCGGCGACGCGCGCGCCCTCGCGGGCGAGGGCCTCGGCCCGGCCGGCGGTGCGGTTCCAGACGGTCAGCGGATGCCCGGCGGCGAGCCAGGCGCGGGCGAGCGCGCCGCCCATCGCGCCCAGCCCGAGAAGGGACAGCGGAGACTTCTCAGCGTTGTGTGTCATGCCGATTAGGCTGGTCACGAGCCCCGAGCCGATCAAGTACGCACTTCGAAGTGGGTGCTTACCCCGGGGTGAGCGAGCAGCCAGGAGGGGTGGACCATGCGGACCGCGCGGCGTCCGGGAGCGGCCGAATGCGGGATCGACGCGGCGATGGAGGTGATCGGCGGCAAGTGGAAGAGCTCGATCCTCTGGGCGCTGAACGAACGACCTTGCCGCTTCGGCGAGCTGCGCAGGATGCTTCCGGGCGTGACCGAGAAGGTGCTCGCCTCGCACCTGCGCGAGATGGAGACCGACGGCATCGTGCACCGCGAGGTCTACGACGAGGTGCCGCCGCACGTCGAATACTCGCTGACCCCGCTCGGCGTCACACTGAACGAGGCGCTGGCGCCGCTCGGCGTCTGGGGACGGGAACACCTCCTCGGCGGCCGGGATGATCACTGACCAGGGGAGCGTCCACAACCTCGGCCGGGTCGGTCACTGCGCCGGAGGAACCTGCGGTCCTCGCGAAGCCCTCGCATAGCGCCTAGCGAGGGTGTTCACGGACTTTGGCCGGGTCGGTCACTGCGCCGGAAGGAACCTGCGGTCCTCGCGAAGCCCGCTCCGCTCCACCCACGAAAATTCCTTCGCAAGCTCGGAATTTCCGCGGGGCCCGGGGTGGGCCTTCGCTCCGGTCCTCGCTCCCTTCCGCTCCGCTCCCTCGCTCCCGGTGAGCGGCCGGGTCTCAGGGGGTGGTCTCGTGGCCGGGCTGGCCGGGTGTGCGCCGCTGCTGCTTCAGTTCGGCCTCGTAGAGGTGGCGGCGCCCTCCGGCCAGTTCGTGGCGGGCCTGGCGTTCCAGCTCTTGGAAGGTCGCGTAGTAGCCGTCGTCGTACTCCTCGACGATCTGGAAGGTCCAGCGGCCCTGGAGGACGTTGCGGCCGATCAGCTCGCGCTCGATCCGGTCGGCCCACTTGTCGTGCCCGGCCTCCCGCAGCAGCCGTACGGCATTGTCCAGCTCGAAGTCGGCCGTACCGGTGAGCTGGTGGAAGGCGTACAGGTGGCCTCTGACCCGGTGGATCGTCTCCAGCGCCTTGCTGAGCCTGCCCAGCGCGTCGACGGTGACGTCGTCCAGCCCCTCGGGGCGGCGGTGGGCGGGATCGGGCAGGCCGGCGGGTTCCTCGCGTTCGGTCATGTCCCACCGCTTACCCCTCGCGGCGGCACCTCTATCGGTGTGAGCAGGGTGAGGACGCTCGACCGTGGGGTGCTCAACCGGCGGGCGTACCGGAGACGGACGGCTCGCCGGACGACCGGATCGCGGCCAGCGCGCGGTTCAGGTCCCGCGACGACAGCAGGAGCTTGTACATGATGAGGGCCTCGAAGAGGAGCAGCAGGGCGGCCGCGCCGATCGTGACCGGGACGACCGCGCCGAGCAGCGGGCCGACGATGAACACCGCCATCTGGAACTCGATGCCGCTGACCAGATGCGTGCGGATCCGGTGCTCGCGTAGCCACTCGCGCAGGCCGGGGTACCAGGAGAAGCGGCTGCGGAACTCCTTCTGCAGGTCCACGGCCTGCGTCAGGCGGACACTGATCTCGTCGGGGTCGTTGTTGAGGTCCCCGTGTAAGAGGTCCTCGTGCAACAGGGACGCCGGCAGCGCGGCCGAACCGGCGGACACCGACTGCTCGTAGGCCTGCCGCAGCGTGCGGCGCATCTGGCGGCGGACCTTCGCGATCTGCAGGGCGTCGACGTAGCGCAGCATGTCGAGGAACACCACTCCGATGCCGAGGAACAGGTAGATGTCCTGTCCGGTCGCGTGGTACTGCCCCCACATGAGAGCGACGGTGCAGGCCAGCACCCGGATCCGGTCGAAGACGTAGTCGAGCCAGCCACCGAGGACCGTCCCCGTCCCCTTGAGCCGCGCGATCTTCCCGTCCATGCAGTCGAGGACGAAGCTCACGTGGTAGACGGCGGCCCCGGCGACCAGCCACGGCCAATCGGCCCGCAGGAAGCACCAGGCCGAGCCGAGGCCGAGCACGAAGGCGCCCCAGGTGATCTGGTTCGGGGTGATGGACGTGCGGTTGGCGGTCGTCACGACCAACCGGCCCGCCAGGGGATCCACCAGGAAAACGGTCCACCAGGCGTCGCGCGCCTTATATGTCCGAGAGCGTACGTCATGCAGCGTGAACGTCATTTGGGGGCTTTCTGAATTGTGGAGGGATTTCGTGGGAAACGTCAGAAGTCGTCGTCCAAATCTTCCGTTTCGTCCGCGTCGTCGTCCTGGTCGAGCGCGTGCATGTCATCGCCCAGGTGCAGGTCGTCGCCCATGTCGAGCAGTGTCGCCATTTGCTGGAGGAGCATCTTAAGCATGTGTTTGCCCTTTGACCGGCGTTTCTTTCGCTACCGCTCATCAAAGCATTGCCCGGCGTCACCCGTCGACTTTTTCCACAGGCCCTCTGGGTATGTGGAATTACCCGATAAACCAAATTTCGGCTTTTTCGGGATATCTCCGTTTCGTTGCGGGGCCGACGCGGGTCAGTCGTGCCGCGCCGGCAGATCGGGCTCCTCGTCGGTCCAGCCCGCGTCCTCGTACGCGACGTAGGTGCCGACGTCCACCGTCCGGCCGTCGGCCTTCACGCCCGTGCCGCGCGTCTCCGTGGACAGGAACAGCCCGTTGCCGGGGTCGACCACCATCGTGACCTCGGTGGCCTCGTCGCCCGCCCGGTAGGTGAGGCCCTGACCGGTGCGGCCCAGCGCGTCGGTGACCTCTCCCACGGCGGTGATCCCGGGCAGCGTGGCCAGGATTCGGTAGGCCGACGCCCGCACCTCGGCGGAGACGGGCAGCCCCATGAGCATTTCGATGCAGGCTCCCTGCAGCCGGTAGTCCATCTCCTGTCGCGAGTCGGGGACCTGGTACTTCTTCGTCTGCCGGCTGACCCGTGCCTCCAGGTAGTCCCGCAACTCCTCCGTGCCGCTGGGGATGCGACCCAGCTCGGCCCAGGTGATCGGCGTCTTGGCCAGGAGCCCCGGTGAGCCGATCCACCCGCCGAGAAGCCGCCCCGCGACGGGCTCCTCCGGTGCGGAACGGACCTCCTCTTCCGGGTCGAGGTCGCCGAGGCCCTCGACGTCGTGGGGATAGCGCCATTCGCGGGGCGAACCGGCGTCGCGCCAGGCCGCCTCGTCCTCGGGGGTCGCCGGCCGCACTCCGAGAGGCCGCCTGATTCTCCAGCTCGGCCGGGCGGGGTCGCGGGCGAGCCACATCTCCCCGGACAGTCCCCTCTGGAGCAGGTAGCGACGGTCGGGCGAGAGAAACCGCTGGATGTAGCTCGTCTTCGTGCGCCAGTAGGCGCCGGCCTCGTCGGACGTCCTGGCCGTGGCAGAGGCGGCGGCGAGCAGGATCTGGCGGGCGTTCGCCGCACCGCTCGCGGCCGCGGCGGCAGGCGTTCCCGCCGATGCCCCAGTGGCGGGAGTGAGCACCACCCGGCCGCCGGATGTGACGGCCGTGGTGACGATCAGGGCGGCCGCGGCGGCCGCCCCCGCCAGCAGCGCCCCCACGGCGACCCGGCGTCCGGTGACGCGGCGCCAGGGAAAGTAGTGCCCGGGAAGGCGGCGGACGCCCCTTGCCAGGGACCGGCGCTGGCCGTTCCCGGAGCGTGCGGGCTGCGGATCCGACGGGCTGTTCTCCGGCTCGGGGTCCGCCCCGGTCCCGTGCGGGTCGCCGCCGAGCACGTACGGATCGTCCTGGGCGGCGAGGGCCAGCGCGGCCATCAGCCGGGCATGGCCCGCGTCGAAGGCCGCGGCGGTGGGTGCGGGCTCGACGAGGAGCTCGCGGACCGCGGCCAGTTCGTCGGGTTCGGAGTGCCGGGGGGAGCCCGTCCGGCGGGTCAGGTCATCCATCGGAGCCTCCGATCAGGGGGTTGACGCCTCCCAGAGCCGCGCGGAGCTTCCGGCGCACCCGGCTGAGCCGGGAACCGACGGTGCCCGCGGGGATGCCGAGGGTCTGGGAGATCTCCTCATGGCTCAGTCCGGCGATCGCGACGAGGAGCAGGACGTCGCGGTCGCGTCGGACAGCCCGGCGATCCCCGCTGCCGAGCGGCCCCTGCGCGCCCGCGGCGGTGACCCGCGCCGCCACCCGGTCCTCGTGGCCGGCATCCGCGTCGCCGTCCACCGGCGCCCGCTGGAACGCCTCCAGCCTCCGGCTCTCGCTCCTGCGGTGCTGGGCGACGAGGTTGGTGGCGATGCCGTACAACCAGGGCCGTACGGAGCCGCGGGCGGGGTCGAAGCCGTCGCGCTTGCGGAACGCGACGAGGAAGGTCTCGGCGGCGAGGTCGTCGGCGAGCTGCGTGCCGAGCCGGGCCGCCGCATAACGGTGGATCTCGCCGAAGTAGCGCTCGTACAGCGCCGCGAACAGCTCCGGCCGATGCCACGACCGCTCGATGAGCACGGCGTCGTCGAGATCCGCCGGAGCTTCCGGGGGAGCGGGCATTCGCGAGGCGTCCCTTCTGTGGGTCATCACCTCTACTCCGCCGCAGGGCCCGATCGCTTTCACGCCGGTCTTCCGAGGAGGCCCGGCCTGCTCCCCCCCGGGGCGGGTCAGGCGGCGGCGCGGGCGAGATCCGAGAGCCACCGCTCGTGGTTGGCCCGGAGCATGGGCTCCCGGTAGAAGAGCGGCAGCAGCGGGCCGGCGAGCGACTCTTCCACGGTGATCCTCGTACGCCCGCCCTCCAGCGGTTCCAGGACGTGCCGGTCCACGGCCCGGTAGCGGCCGAGGAAGGTGCCCGTCCAGGTGAGTTCCCGCTCGGGTTCGACCACGGCGAACCGCGACCGCAGGGGCACGCCGTTCAGGCGCCATCGGAAGGACGCGCCGGGACGTACGTCGCCGAGTTCGAGGATCCGGATGCGCGAGGCCCATGACGGCCACGCCCGCAGGTCGGCCATGACCGCCCAGACCCGGTCCACGGGCACGTCCACGACCAGCTGGGACGAGGAGATCAGCTGGGCGTCGGGATCCACGCGTCCCCGTGCGGCGTACTCCTCGTGCAGGACGGCCAGGGACGGACCCGAATAGAGCAGCGACATGGACGTCTCCTTGCAAGACTAGTGCTCATCAACGAGAGCAATGCTCTCTGTGGCGCGCGAGGCATGTCAAGAGCAGTGCTCTCTGAGTTGTGGTCAGGGGCCGAAAAGCAGAAGGCGCTCCCGCCCGGGTCGTACGGACCGGGGCGGGAGCGCCGTGAAGACCGGAGGGTCTATCCCTGCAGGGCGTCCTCGCCTGCGGACGGGGAGGCCGAGGGCGTGGGCGACGCCGAGGCCGAGCCGGCGGGCAGCGCGCTGCCGCGCTTCCACTGGTTCCAGCTCAGCTGCCAGTAGCTCCAGCCGTTGCGCCAGTCGAGCTTGCGCTTGGTGCCGGTGACCTCGATGACGTCACCGCGCTGGCTGATGCCGTAGAACCACTTGGCCCCCGCGGGCGTGGCGCGTACGCATCCGTGGCTCTGGTTCGACTTGCCCAGGAACTGGTAGTCGCCCGCGCTCTGGTGGACGTACTCGCCGCTGTCGGAGATCCGGACCGCCCACGGGATCTCCAGCTTGTAGTAGAGCGGGTCCTTGGGGTCGGTGACGCCGAGCCAGGACGAGGTCATCGTCTCGACCCGCTTCTTGCCCATCGCGAGGTGCACGCCGGTGGTCGTGAGGTAGACGTCGACGCCGTTGCGCGGCAGGCCGCCGCGGCCCGCGCTGATCGGGATGGTCTTGGCGAGCTTCCCGTCGCGGCGCACCTTCATCACGTGCTTCTTGGTGTCGACCACCGAGATGTTGGCGGTGCCGACGGCGAAGCGGCGCGAGACGTCCTTGGCGGCCTCGTTGCCGGGAATCTGGCTCAGCCTGGCGGTGAACAGGACCTTCTGGTGCGGCTTCCAGTAGGTCTTGGTGCGATAGACGACCTTGCGGTCGGAGACCCAGCGCCAGGCGCCCTCGACGGGCTTTTCCGCCTGGACCTGCAGCGCCGCTTCCGCGGCCGCCCTGTCGCGTACCGCGCGGTCGAAGGTGACGATGATGGGGAAACCGACGCCGACGCGCTCGACCTTCTCGCCCATGGGCGTGATGTCGGCGATGCCGAGCTTCGGCTTTCCTGCCTTGCGTGCCGTCTTGGACGCCGCGCGCGGGGCGAGTGCCGCCGCCTTGGCGCCCGGGGCCTGAGTGGCCGGAGCCTGAGTGGCCGTACCGGCCGCACCAGTGACTGATGCGGCGGGAGTCGTTGTGCCTCCCGCCGAGCAGGCCGTAGCGACGGCGATGGCGGCGACGGTCAGTGTGACGTGGGCCGCCCGCCGGAGGGTATTCACGGTCTACTCCTCATAGGGGGTGTTTCACAGCGAATTGCACTGACTTGGAACGTGCGAAACCGCTGTTTTGTGCGGCCGATTCCGTAACGATCAAGTAACGCCGGTTTGGGGTGGTGCCGTCGGCGGTGCCGTACGATCGGCCGCGTGCTGCTGATGACGCTCGACGCCCACCCCGGCGGTCCGGGGCTGTCCGCCCGCGACGACGAGGAGGCGCTGCGGATCGCCGCCGCGGCCTTCCCCGGTACGGACCCCGTCGTGGCGGTGGACGAGGACGACCCGGGCGCGCCCCTCCGCTTCCTGCGCCGCGACGTCACCGGCGCGTCGTGGCGATCCAGGCGCGTCCCCCGGTCGCCGAGGCTCTCGGCCTGCTGCCGCACCCCGAGGGCGGGTGGTATCGCGAGACGTGGCGGGCGCCGGTCTCCGTCGAGCCTCCCGGGTACGGCGGCACGCGGGCGACGGCGACGGGCATCTACTTCCTGCTCGAGCCGGGCGAGGAGTCGGTCTGGCACGCCGTGCGGTCCGACGAGGTGTGGTTGTGGCATCGGGGCGGGCCGCTGACGCTCGTGCTCGGCGGCGCCGGCGAGCGGCCCGGCCGGGAGGACGTCGTCGTCCTCGGTCCGGACGTGGAGAACGGGCAGGTCCCGCAGGCGGTGGTGCCGGCGGGCACCTGGCAGGCGGCCCGACCGGCGGGGGCCGAGGGCGTGCTGGTGAGCTGCGTCGTGTCACCCGGCTTCGACTTCGCCGACTTCACCGCGCTCTGAGCCCGATTTCATCGCCCTCTGAGCCCGAATTCGCCGCCCTCTGAGCAGGCCGCGCGGCTCTCCCGCCGCGCTCGGGGCCGAGGCCGAGACCTCAGGCGGTGGCGCCGGGGAGGCCGACCCGGTCGGGCACCTGACGGGACAGGCCGCGCAGCCACGCCTCCAGGTCGGTGGGCCACCAGCGGCCCGCGGACAGCCCGCGCAGCGTCTCCGCGACGGCGCCGGCCGAGGCGGGGCTCGGCACCACCCGGGTCGGCGCGGCCCCGGCGAGCACGCCGAGCCACCAGTGCCGCCGTGTGGGCGTCAGGCCGTCGGGGTCGAGGACGACGTAGTAGTCGGGCAGCACCAGCCGGTCGGCGCGCAGCGCGCCGAGCGCGGCCTCGACGGCGACCTCCAGGCCGCCCACCGGCGTCGTTCCGTCGAAGAAGCCGGTCCACGCCTCGCCGACCTCGCCCAGTGGATCGGCGTCGTGCAGCACGTACGTCGCGCTCGCCCGCGTGACCACGTCGGTCATCTCGGCGGGGGTCCGCTCTCCCCGGGTGATCGCCCGCACGTTGTGCAGACCGTCGAGCCCCGATATCACCTCGGCGGCCCGCTCCCCGGCCACCACGACCACTGTGCTGCTCAGCCGTCGCATACGGGAAGTCTAAGAAGCCGGGTGATAACCGTACGCGCAGGGGGGTAGAGCGAGCACGGGCAGAGCGAGCAAGTGGTAGCGGGAGGAGAACCGGGGTGCGGGACAGGGATCGCTGGGTGCTGACCGACGGCGAGTGGACCGCGAGCGCGAGCGAGCGGGACCGTACGGTCGCCGACCCGGCGACCGGGGAGCCGGTGGGCGACTTCCCCGCGGGGTGCACCGAGGACGTGGAGCGGGCGGTCGACTCGGCCCGCCGCGCCCAGCCCGGCTGGGCCCGTACGGCTCCCGCCGAGCGCGCCGCGTGCCTGCACCGGATGGCCGACAGGATCGAGGCCCGCGCGGACGAACTGGCCGAGCTGGTGACCAGGGAGATGGGCAAGCCGATCGGCGACAGCCGCGGCGGTGTGGCGGCGGGTGTCGGCACGCTCCGGCAGTACGCCGAGCTCGGGCCGCTGCACCGGGGACGGAGCCTGCAGGGCGGCTGGGACGCCACCGACCTGATGGTTCACGAGCCGCGCGGCGTGGTCGCGGTGATCACGCCGTGGAACGACCCGGTGGCCATCGCCTGCGGGCTCGTCGGCGCGGCCGTGGTGACCGGCAACACCGTCGTGCACAAGCCGTCGGAGCGCACGCCGCACACCGGGGCGCTGCTCGCCGAGCTGATGGCGGCGGAGCTGCCGCCGGGCGTGCTGACCATGGTGCCGGGCGACCGGCACCCGGGCGAGGCCCTCGCCGCGCACCCGGGCGTCGATCTCGTCGCGCACGTCGGCTCGACCGCCGCGGGCCGGGCCATCGCCGCCGTGGCCGCGCGCAGCGGCGCCACGACCCTGCTGGAGAACGGCGGCAAGGACCCGCTGATCGTGGACGCGGGTGTGGACGTGAAGTGGGCCGCGGGGCAGGCGGCGACCGGCTGCTTCGCCAACGCCGGGCAGATCTGCACCTCGGCCGAGCGCGTCTACGTCCACCGCGACCTCGCCGAGGAGTTCCTCGCCGCGCTCGTGCAGCGGGCCGAGGAGCTGCGCATGGGGCCCGGCATGGACGAGGAGACGACGCTCGGGCCGCTCGTCGACCGGGCCCAGCGCGACATCGTGGACCGGCACGTACGCGGCGCGATCGAGGCGGGGGCGCGGCTGCTGACCGGCGGATACGTGCCCGAGGGGCCGGGTGCGTTCTACCCGCCGACCGTCCTGGCCGACTGCACGGAGAACATGGACGTCATGCGCGAGGAGACGTTCGGTCCTGTCGCGGCGGTGCGGGTGGTCGAGTCGTTCGACGAGGCGCTGGAGCTGGCCCGCGAGTCGCGGTACGGCCTGGCGGCCACCGTCCTCACCCCGTCGATGGCCAACGCCCAGCGCGCATGGCGCGAGCTGCCGGTGGGCACGGTGAAGATCAACGCCGTCTTCGGCGGAGCGCCCGGCGGCGCGGCCCAGCCGTTGCGCGCCAGCGGGCACGGTTTCGGGTACGGCCCCGAGCTTCTCGACGAGATGACGCACACCAAGGTCGTGCACCTGAGCCCGCTCCCCTGAGGAACGCAGCCTTGACCCGACACTGGGCGCGAGGCGCGTGATCGGAGGCGACGCGCTGCCTACCGTCTTCCTCGTACGATCCGTGACCTCGGGGGAGACTCATGATCATCTGCTCGGCCGCCGCCGCCCTCGCCGCGACCCTGATCGCCGGACCGGTCGCGTCCGCGGACCCCGCGCCGCCCGCGGGCCCTTCCACGGGCGCCGCGGCGCCGATCGAGGCGCCGCCCGACACGGCGGTCTACAACCCCTACTACGGCCCTTCCGGCCCCGACAACGGCCCGGCGTACACGCCCGTCGCCATGCCGGTAGCCGCCGGTCCCGCTCCCCTCATGGGGCAGGCCGGTGAGCCGAAGCAGGCCGTCTATCACACGAAGGGCAAGGACGGCGTGCGGCACGACGTGTTCGTCGTCCCGATCTCGGACGACCCCTCCAAGCCGATCACGCTGCCGGACTTCGGGTTCCAGAAGTTCAAGGTGACGGACAAGCCGTACAACCCCAAGGCGAAGCAGCACAGCGGGAAGCAGCACCGGGAAATGAAGCACCGTCACGAGGGGAAGGCGCACCGCCGCCACCACCGTCACCGCTGACGGGCCCATTGGGAAAGGCCGCTTGCCCCATGGGAGCGGGACTCGCTCGGTACGGTTACCTCATGATCGCCGTACTGGACTGCCGACTCGCCGGAGAGCGCGGATGACGGCCGCGACGACCGAGACGACCGGGCAGGCGCCGTTCGACCCGGCCCGTCCGTTGATGGGCGTGGAGGAGGAGTACGTCGTCGTCGATCCCGCCACCCGGGCGGCGGCGCCGCGCGCGGGCGCGGTGATACGACGGGCCACCGCGACACTGGGCGCGCGGGCGAGCACCGAGATCACCCGGTTCCAGGTGGAGGCCAAGACCGACCCGCACGCCGGGGTGACCGGGCTGGAGGGGGACCTGCGCCGGATGCGGGAGGCGGTGGCGGCGGCCGCCCACGAGGAGGGGCTGGCGGTCGTCGCCTCGGGCACGCCCGTGCGGGGCGACGTCGTCCCGCCGCCGATCACCGAGGACCCCCGCTACGGCGTGGGCATCGAGAACTACCGCGCTCTGCACGACGAGCAGAGCATCTGCGCCGGTCACGTCCACGTCCACCTGCCGGATCGGGAACGCGCCGTGCTGGTGGGCAACCACCTGCGGCCGTGGCTGCCGGTGCTGATCGCCCTCATGGCCAACTCGCCGTTCTGGGCGGGACGGGACACCGGGTATGCGAGCTGGCGCACGCTGTGCTGGACCAAGTGGCCGGTAGCGGGCCCTCCGCCGTACTTCGCCTCTCTCGCGGAGTACGAGCGGCTGACCGGCGCGCTGGCCGAGGCGGGGGTGCTGGTGGACCCCGGGACGATCTTCTGGGACGTCCGTCCCTCGGCCAGGCTCCCGACGATCGAGGTCAGGGTGACGGACGTGCCCGCCACCGTGGCCGAGACCGCGCTGCTCGCGATGGTCGTACGCGGACTGGTGGTAACCGCGCTGGAACGAGTGGAGCGCGGCGACCCCGGGCCCGAGCCGTCGGCCGAGCTGCTGCGCGCCGCGTACTGGCAGGCGGCCAGGGACGGCCTCGACGGCCACGGCATCGACCCGCTCACCGGCGTGCGCCGGCCCGCTCGCGACCTGGCCGAGGCGCTGCTGCGGCACGTCGCCCCGGCCCTGGAGGAGACCGGCGACCTCGCCGAGGTGACCGCGCGGCTGAAGACCCTGTACGCCGTGGGCACCGGGGCGGCCCGGCAGTGGGCCGCCCACGCCCGGCGGGGCCGGACCGAGGACGTGGTGGACCACCTCGTCGCACAGCTGCTGGCCTGACTCGAAGACCCTGTTCAGGAACTCCGCTCACGACTCCCTGCTCAGCGACCGGGCAGCAGCGACTCCAGGAACGCGCGCAGCGGCTCCACGTGGCGGACGGGATCGCGCCACTGGGCCAGGAGGTCCTCCAGCAGGTGGCGCTCGGCGACCTGCTCGCGTCCGCTCCACGCCCGTACGACCGGGTGCAGGAAGGCGCTCTCGTGCGCCCGCTCGGGCACCGGATGCCGCTTGATCGCGAACACGTCGGGGTGGGCGTCCCTGGGACCCCAGCGCAGCGTGACGGTGAAGGCGAGCGGAGCGTCCCCGAAGCGTTCGACGGCGTAGTCCTCCGGCAGGTCGGCGTAGTGGGTGACCCGGCCGTCCGCCACGACGTAGACGTCGCACAGGTACTCGAACTGGGTCCACAGCGCCGAACTGTAGTTGACCCGCTCGAGCATCGCCGAGGTGAGCTGGTCGGCGTCCACCGGCAGCACCCGGTGCTCCAGCTCCACGCCCTCGTACCGCTCGGCCAGCAGGGCCGCGAGCGTGCGCAGGTTGTAGCGGAACCCGTCGATGAACGCCGACGAGGCGCGTTTGAAGTCGCGGGCCTGCATCAGCGTGCCGGCGAAGTAGAGCCCGTCGACGTTCGCCGACTGGAAGTCGGGCCGGATGGCCGGCATCCGTCCGTTCGGCGCGAGGTCGGGCAGACAGGACTCTCCGAAGATCGACCGGTCCATGGTGAACCCGGTGCAGCGCAGGACGGTGTCGTATTCGAGCACCGTGCTCTCGTCCTCGGCCAGCGTGTAGGTGATCGCCGCCTTGATCCGCTCGCCCTCGCGCCACAGCCGGTCGACCCGGCACTCCAGCACGCCGTGCAGGGTCTTGAACCAGTAGCTGTCCAGCAGCGCGCCGTACTGGCCGCGCACGTGGCCGGGGTGCTTGCTCGTCCAGGCGAGCCGTACGGGGCTGGGACTGGCGAGGTGGATCACGGCGGCGTGGCCGAGCATGGCCTGGGCGGTCTCGAACGCCGAGTTGCCCTTGCCGATGATCAGCACCCGCTGGTCCGTGAACTCCTCCCCCTGGACCGGCATGTCCTCGTAACCCCGGGCCAGCTCGATGCCGGGGATGTCCGGCACGTACGGCCTGCCCCACCCGGCCGCCACGATGACGCACTCGGCGTGCAGCACCTCGTCGGCCGTGTGCACGGCGAACAGCCCGTCCGCCTTCTCGATCCGTTCCACGGGCGTGGAGAACCGCACGTGGAGGCCGTGCTCGCGCGGGAAGTCGGTGAGATAGCGCACGAGGTCGTCGGCGTGCGGGAAGTACTCCTGCGAGTAGCGGGGGAACTGCAGGTCGGGGGAGTCGTTGAGCAGGGAGTTCCAGTCCCAGCGCAGCGCGATCTCGGGGTCCTTCTCACTGATGTGCACCTTGTTGAGCGAGATCAGCCGCCGGTGGCGGGGGTAGCGCCGGAAGAAGGCAGCCGGCTCGGCCTCGCGCTCCAGCACGAGGTAGTCGGCGCCCGCGCGGTGCAGGAAATAGGCGAGTTGCAGACCCCCGGGGCCCGCGCCGACGATCAGGTAACGGTGCGTCCGTCCGTCCGTGCGTGTGTCCGCCATCAGTGCCCGGGCTCCGCGGCGCCCTCCGTGTAACCGACTGCGACGATCTTCTCCGCCATCGCCGCGTACGCCGCCGGGTCCTCGGGGGCGAACGTGCCGAGGCCGTCGACGTACCGGTTGAACATGCAGAAGGCGGCGGCGATGAGGACGGTGTCGTGGATCTCCAGGT
>NZ_MWJN01000123.1:0-26149 GCF_002027145.1 Microbispora sp. GKU 823
ACCACGGGCTCGACCGGCTCGGCCAGATCCCGGGAGACCGGAGGCACGGGCGAGCGCCCGCCGACCCCGTCGGCCTCGTCCTGGGACCCCTCGGGGGAGGCGGCGCCGCCGGACGCGCCGGCCGGAGCCTCGGCTGTGGGAAGCCGTCGCGGGGCGAACGTGTCGGTGGCCTGCTCGCGCAGGTCCCCGGCGAACTGGGCGAAGACGAGCGCGATCGTCGCCACCGCCGCCAGGGCGGCCACGGCGCCCGCCACCGCCTGCGCCAGCCTGCCCTCACGACGGCCCGCCCTCGGGAAGCCCGCCGTGTTGAGCCCGCCCACGCGCTTGGCGACGTACCGCCGATAGGGGACGAGTTCGGGGTCGATGAAGCTGCTGAGCACCCGCACTCGCAGCGTCTCCGGCATGGCGATCTGCGGGAGCAGGCCGAAGACCTTGGCCGGCGAGACCTGCCGGACGCGCTGGCGCCCACAGGTCTCGCACCGCGCGAGGTGCCGCGTGAGCTGGGCCCGCGTCTGCGGGGTGAGCTCTCCCGTGAAGCCCGCGAGGATGGCGGACGCCCGCTCGCAGTCATGGGTGGCACGCCTGGCCAGGATCTCGACGGTCACCGTCTCACGCAGGCGCTCCGTGGCCGCGTCGAGGAGCGCCTCGGCGTACCGCTCGCCCGTGCCGAGCACGGCGGCCAGGTCCTGGCCGGTGATCCCGTGCCGGGCCGCCAGTTCGAGCACCTCCCGATCCTCGGCCGACAGCGCCCCCACGGCGCTGCTCGCGACGAGGCGCAGGTCGGCCTCGGCGCCTTCGGCCGTGACGCCGGGGAAGGGCACGGTCGCGACGGGGACCGGCCCGGTCTCCGGCCCGTCCTCCTCCCCCGGCGTGCGGCGGCGCATGCACTCGCCACGGGCCAGGGCGTACAGCCAGGGACGGAACCTGTCCGGGTCGGCCAGCGAGCCGACGAGGGCCTCCGCGGCGATCAGCGTGTCGCGCAGCGCGACCTGAGCGGCGTCGGGCCCGGCCAGCAACGTGCGGCAGTATCGGTAAAGACTGCCCGCATATGTGTCATAAAGGGCGGCCAGCGCTCCCGGATCCCGGGCCCGCAATGCCTCGACCAGGACGCCATCATTCATATAACTGAGAGTAAATGCTCAGTAACTCCCCGCTCCACCCATTCAGGCGAAGTCACGTCCTACATCGACGGCTTTTACACTCCGCCATCCAGGTAATTTGCCAGGATTTTCCACTAAATTACGCGACTAATCGCGAAAAACCCGGCCCCCGATACACGACGCCGTGTGGACGCCCGTCACTCCCTCGCGGTCATTCCCACCTCGGCGCACCCCCGCGTGAGCGCGTCGAGGCCGAAGGCGTCCACAGGTCCCAGGGCACCGGTGCCGTGCACCCCCTCGGCCAGCGCCGTCGTCGCCGCCCAGGCCAGCACGCCGGCCGTGAACTCGTACGGGTCGCCTCCGGCGAGGTGGACGGCGGCCAGGCGGCGGCCCTCCGCGTCGTACGCCTCGGCGACGATGCGCGACGACACGCCCCGCCGCGGCCGGCGCGCCGCCCCCGCCCGTACGGAGCACCCGGTCGGCCAGCGCCTCGGTCGCCCGCCGGATCCCCGGCAGCGCGGCGATGGTGGGGGTCGCCTTGGCCAGCACGCCCGCGACCCTCGTCAGCCCGCCCAACCAGCCGAGGTAGACGTTCACCTCGCGGAGGCCGGGATGCGCGGGCGGCAGCGTGAAGTGCTCGGAGGCGCCGATGGACAGGCCGTGCCGTACGCGGCCGTCCACGAGGAACTTGCGGGTGCGGCCGTGCTCGGGGACGATACGGCCCTCCCGGAAGCCGTACATCGGTTCGAGGATCATCCCCAGCGCCGAGGCGCGGGTCCCAGCGCTCGCCCGCCGCGCCATGCCGCCCTCCACGAAGTAGCCGACGTCCACGCGTACGGCCCCCGGCCCGGCCTTGTGCAGGGCCAGTGCCGCGGCGAGGTTGCCGGGCACGTAGTCGTACCCGAAGGCGGTGATCAGGGCAGCGCCCCTGGCCGCCGCGGCGGGGCCGTACCGCTGGAAGATCCGCTTGATGAACGTGGGTTCTCCGGTGGTGTCGAGGTAGACCGCGCCCGCCTCGGTAGCGGCGGCGACCGCGGCCTCTCCCCACCTGACGAACGGGCCGACGGTCGAGATCAGCACGTCGCCCGGCGCGACGATCCGCCGTACGGACTCGGGGCGCCCGACGTCGGCGACCGCGGTGGGCAGGTCGCCGCCCAGCGAGTCGGCGAGGGCGGTGAGCCGCGTCTGGTCCCGCCCGGCCAGCAACGGCCGGGCCCCGCGTGCGGCAAGCGCCTCGGCGGTGAGCCTGCCGGTGAAGCCGGTGGCTCCGAACAGCACGATCCTGGGGGTGGCCATCCCGCTACGGTAACCCGCCCGTCCTGTCAAGATCGGCAGTGGGCAGCTCACTGGCGGCGGTCGTTGGGCGGCGGATACCCGCGGTCCTTGGCGAAAGGCTCCGTCGTCGGCGCGACCGTGTGCAGCGGGACGGCCCCGGCCTGGGCCAGATCCTCGTACGCCTTGGCGGTCGAGCCCCAGGTGGTGGCCTGCACGTCCGTCGAGGCGACCGGTCCGCTCACGCCCTCGACGGTGATGACGAACCTGCCCTTGGCCCCCGGCCGTACGTCGTCCACCCACGACGTGGCCCCGCCGACGAGCTTGCCCGCCGCGTCACGCAGCAGGGCCGTGACGGCGAGGCCGGCCGCGGGCTTGCGGAACGGGTCGAGCACGTAGCCGGTGACGAGGTAGGACCCGTTCGTCAGCTTGTCGGTGCGGACGTCCGAGATCGGGAACTTGAGGAACGCCGACGGGACGCGCGGGATGGACCGCCACGAGGCGGGACGGTAATCAATCTTCACCCGGACCGGCTGGGCGCGGCTCGGGACCTGGCCGCCGAAGGCCAGCGGGCGGCCGGGCGGCACCGCGTCCAGCGGCTGCTCCAGGTGGACGACCTCCTTGCCTGCGGCGTCCACCGCCGTGATCACGGCGACCGCGTTCTCCCCGAAGTGCCAGCGGTTGGGGTTGTTCAGCACCCCCGCAAAGGTCACCGCGTATCCGGCCCCCGAGCGCACGATCGAGGACACCTGCTCCTTGAGGGCCAGCGGTCGCGGGCCCTCCTGCTTGTTCTCCCTCGCGCACGACGCCATCGCCAATGCGGCGAGGGCGAGTGCGACGGTCATGTGGCAACGTCGCGTCACTTAGCCGTCATAACCGCTGAATGGGACGCCGCCTCCGGGACACGCGCGCTCCCGCCGGTATCTTTACCGGCCGTCTATCGGGGACGGACCACGCGTGTCTCGTCCCAGACCGGCTCGGGCGACTCGTACACCCGTCCGTCGGAGCCGAAGACCAGGTAGCGGTCGAAGTCGGCGGCGAACCAGCGGTCGTGCGTCACCGCGAGCACGGTGCCCTCGAAGGCGTCCAGGCCCTGCTGCAGGGCCTCCGCGCTGGCCAGGTCGAGGTTGTCGGTCGGCTCGTCGAGCAGCAGCAGCGTGGCGCCCGACAGTTCGAGCAGCAGGATCTGCAGGCGGGCCTGCTGGCCGCCCGACAGCGTCTCGAACCGCTGCTCGGCGACCCGGCCGGCGAGTTCGTAGCGGGCCAGCGCCTTCATCGCCTCGTTCTTCAGCCGGGCGTGCTCGGTCATGACGATCTCGCAGGGCGTACGGCCGAGCAGTTCGGGCCGGGCGTGGGTCTGGGCGAAATGCCCGGGGACGACCCGCGCGCCGAGCCGCATCGTGCCCGAATGACGCACGTTCTCTCCCGCCAGCAGCCGCAGGAAGTGCGACTTGCCGGAACCGTTCGAGCCGAGCACGGCGACCCGCTCGCCGTACCAGACCTCCAGGTCGAAGGGCTTCATGAGGCCGGTCAGCTCCAGGCCCTCGCACATCACCGCGCGTTTGCCGGTGCGTCCGCCGCGCAGCCGCATGCTGATGACCTGGTCCTTCGGCGCGAGCTCCGGCGGCCCCGCCTCCTCGAACCGGCGCAGCCGGGTCTGCGCCGCGTGGTAGGCCGCGGCCATGCCGTCGTTGTAGGTGGCCTTCTGTCTGAGCATGACCACCAGGCGCTTGAGCTTGGCGTGCTCCTCGTCCCAGCGCCTGCGCAGCTCGTCGAGCCGCTCGTTGCGCTCCCGCCGCGCCTCGGCGTACGTCGCGAAGCCGCCGCCGTGGATCCAGACGTTGCCGGACTCGACCGTGACGATCCGGTCGGCGGCGTTGGCCAGAAGCTGGCGGTCATGGGAGACCAGCAGCACGGTCTTGGGCGTCTCGCGCAGCGCCGTCTCCAGCCACACCTTGCCCGGCACGTCGAGGTAGTTGTCGGGCTCGTCGAGCAGCAGCACCTGGTCGGGCCCGCGCAGCAGCGCCTCCAGCACCAGCCTCTTCTGCTCGCCTCCGGACAGCGTGGCGACCTCGCGATACTTCACCCTGTCGTACGGCGTGCCGAGGGCGGCCATCGCGCAGGCGTCCCAGAGCACCTCGATGTCGTAGCCCCCGGCGTCGGTGTAGTCGGTGATCGCCTGGGCGTACCGCATCTGGGTCTTCTCGTCGTCGCGCTCCATCATCGCGAGCTCGGCGGCGTCGAGCCGTTCGGCCGCCGTCCTGACCCGTTCCGGCGCGACGCTGAGCAGCAGGTCCTGGACCGTACGGCCGTCCCGGATGTTGCCGACGAACTGCCGCATCACACCGAGACCGCCCGAATGGGCCACCGTGCCCTCGACCGGCTGGAGATCGCCCGCGATCATCCGGAGCAGGGTCGTCTTGCCCGCGCCGTTCGGCCCGACCAGGGCCGCCTTGACGCCCTCCCCCACCCGGAACGAGACGTCGTTCAGGAGCATCCTGCCGTCCGGCAGCACATGCGTCAGATGCCCGACCTCGACATGACCCACTTGACGCCCCTTCCGGATTTCCCGGAGAGGCTACCTGCCGCCCACCGCACCGGGCACGCCATTTTTCCGCCGTCACGACGGCCCGCGGGCCGAGGACGAGGTCGTTCACGACCCGGCCCCTGAGCAAGGCGCACGTCGACCGTATCGTCCGTGAGATGGTCGCCAGGGGCGCGGTGATCGGCTCCACGGCCGTCGTCGAGGTGGACGTCGCGAAGGACCTGCCCTCTCTCGCGCCGCATCCCTCCCACGTCAAGGTGCCCTGCTGACGGTTCGCCCCGCCTCGTACGGGAAGCATGCGGCGGTGAGAGGAGGCGGGCGATGCCGCGTGGGGAGCCTTCGGTGGCCGCTTCGGGCGAGTGGCGGGACGAGGACGGCGTACGCAAGCCCGCGGGTGAGGCGCACGCCTGGTGGCCCGGCACGAACCAGACCGTGTGCGGGCTCGCGCTCAGCCGGTCGCGGCTGCACCGGTTCCACCACGTGCCGTGGCCGGACGCGTTCCCGGAGTCGGGCGGGGCGGCCGACGAGGTGCGGAGGGTGTGCCCCCGCTGCCGGGCGGCGACGGGGAAGGGCCAGGGCCGGCTCTGGCAGCGCACCTCGCCCCGGCCCTGAGATCCGCTCCTGAGATCCGGCCCTGAAATCCGCCCTCTGGTGCCCGATCTTTTCCACAGTCCCGGAATCTCTTGACCTGGTGGCGAATCACCCAGAAATAGCCTGGCATTTCAGGGGATTTCCAAGTCAAAGGGGCGGGATATGGCGACAGATCCGATCCTCGACTGCCCGCTCGACCAGGTCCCGGAAGGCCCGGAGTTCATCCAGGCCGCCATGCGGTGGCATTTCAGCCCCGAGACCGGCTCGCCGTTCTGGCTGGAACGGGCGAAGACGCTCGGCTTCGACCCGCGTGAGGACGTGCGCACCTTCGAGGACCTGCGCCGGTTCCCCAACGTGGCCAACGAGCTGCGCGACGTCCGGGTGGAGGACCTGATCCCCCGGGGGTACGGCCCGGACGCGGACGTGATCGGAGTGTACGAGAGCGGGGGCACGACCGGGCCGCCCAAGCGCGTCGTGCTGCTGCGGGACTGGGTGGAACGGCTGATGCACCGGACCGAGCAGGACCTTCAGGCCAAGGGCTACCCGGAGAGCGGCCACTGGCTGTCGCTCGGGCCGACCGGGCCGCACGTCTTCGGCGAACTGGTCCGCTGGCAGGCCGCACGGCGGGGCGGCATCCGCTTCACGGTCGACATGGACCCCCGGTGGGTGAAGCGGTGCATCGCCGAGGGCCGCGGCGACGAGGCCGAGCGTTACGCCGAGCACCTGATCGACCAGAGCACCTACATCCTGGAGACCCAGGACGTGCGGGTCCTGGTGACCACGCCGCCGCTGCTGACCCGGCTGGCCCGCAGGAACGCGCTCGTCGACCTGATCAACTCGAAGATCGCCGCGATCAGCTGGGGCGGCGCGCACATGGATCCCGACACCCGTTACCTGCTCCGCACCGAGGTCTTCCCGAACGTCGGGATCTACGGCACGTACGGCAGCACGATGATCCTCGGCGGGCTGGGCGAGCGTGTCGCGCCGCCGGAGGAGGACCTCGTCGTCTTCGACACGTTCTCGCCCTACATCACGTTCTCGGTGGTGGACCAGGAGACCGGGGAGGCCGTCCGGTACGGCGACCGCGGCCAGGTGGTGATGCACCACGTCAGCAAGAGCTTCCTGCTGCCCAACAACCTCGAACGCGACCTGGCCACCCGCGTGGCGCCGCCGCCGGGGCAGATGGGCGACTCCGTCGCCGACGTCGGCCCGCTCCCCACCTTCGAGAACGAAACGGTCATCGAGGGGGTGTACTGATGGACGAGCTGATCCGGCTCGACGCGCTGGGCGCCGGCGGACCGTACCACAGCCGCAGCCGACTGACGATCACGGAGCTGACCGGGACGCCGGTCGCCGAGCTGAGCCTGGTGCCGCGGCTGTTCGTCCAGCGGACGATGGCGGCCCTGCGCGAGGCGCGGACCCTGCCGGCCCACGAGCGGGCGACGGCCCTCGCCCGGGCGGGACGGCTCTTCGCGACCGGCGTGGTGGACGGCATCCCGGCGGAGGAATACCAGCACATCGTCAGCCGCGTCTCGGGGATGCCGATCACCGTGGTCCGCTCGGCCACCGCGGGCATCGGCCGGCGCGCCGGAGAGGCGTACCGCACCACCCGGTACGCCCGCCCGGAGGGGGCGGTGGACGACTGGCGCGACCCGCTCACCCGCAACGGCCAAGCGGTCTGGACGCGGCGCGGCGACGTCTTCGCCGTGCACGCCGCGGGCAACCACCCGGGCGTGCACACGTTGTGGCTGGAGGCCCTGGCGCTCGGCTACCGGGTCGCGGTGCGCCCCTCGCGGCGCGAGCCGTTCACCCCGCACCGCCTGATCACGGCGCTGCGGGAGTCGGGGTTCGGCGACGACCAGGTGGTGCTCCTGCCGACCGACTACGCGGTGGCCGACGACATCATCCGCGACGCGGACCTCGCCATGGTGTACGGCGGCGAGGAGGTCGTGAACAAGTACGGCAACGACGTCAGGGTGCTGCCGCAGGGCCCGGGACGGTCCAAGATCCTGCTCACCGGGCACGACTGGGAGTCCCACCTCGGCACGATCGTGGACTCGGTCAGCGCCTTCGGCGGGACGGCCTGCGTGAACACCACCGCCGTCTTCGTGGAGGACGATCCCGCACCGGTGGCCGAGGCCGCCGCGGAACGGCTCTCGGCCATCCCGAGCCTGCCGCCGGAGGACGAGGGCGCGGTGCTGCCCGTCCAGCCGGTCGCGGACGCGCACGCGATCGAGAAGTACCTGCTCGACCACGTGAACGGCGCGACGCCCGTGCTCGGCGGCGACGGCGTGGTGGACGACCTGGGCGACGGCAGCGGGGTCCTGCGACCGGCCGTCTTCCTGGTGGACCGGCCGGACGCGCCCCAGACGGGCATCGAGTTGTCGTTCCCCTGTGTGTGGTTCGCGCCCTGGAGCCGCGCGGACGGCATCGAGCCGCTGCGGAACACGCTCGTGCTGACCGCCGTCACGGATGACGACGGGCTGGTCGACCGCCTGGTAGAGGACCCGTCGATCAGGAACGTCTACCTGGGGGACACTCCCACGTACCTGATGCCGCCGTGGGTTCCGCACGACGCCTACCTTGGCGAGTTCCTCATGCGTACGAAAGGCGTCATACGCACTTAACCAACTGAAAAAGGCCCAGTAGATTCTGGGCCATGCGCGGGACAAGACGCTGGCGGCGCCGCCTGCTGTGGACGCTCGCCGTCGTCGTGGTGCTCGCGGTGGCCGCCGTCGGCGGCGCGGGCTGGTACTACTCCGGTCTGGTCATCGACCCTGTCCACACCTCCGGCTATCCCCTGGAGGTGACGGCCGTCAGCGGCGACCAGGTCACGATCAAGGGCGGCGCCGACACGGACGCCCCCGGCACGTACGGCCTGACCTGGGCGGACGGCAACGCGCTGCTGGGGCAGGTGATCGCGACCGGGGCCGGCACGGTGACCAGGAAGGTCACCGAGGTCGTCCACGGCGAGCTGCAGCCCGGTGTGCACGCCTACCTCGACCGCTGGCTGTGGGGCCACGCGACCCCGGCCGCGGCCGGCGTGCCGTACACGGACGTGAAGATCCCCTCGCCGCTCGGCGACTTTCCCGGCTGGCGGACCGAGGGCACCTCGACGACGTGGGTGATCGCCGTACACGGCCGCAACGGCGGCCCGGCGGAGGCCCTGCGCGTGCTGCCGGTTCTCCACAGCCTGGGGATGCCGGTGCTGGGCATCACCTACCGCAACGACGAGGACGCCCCGGCGAGCCCGGACGGCACGTTCCACCTCGGCGCCACGGAGTGGCAGGACGTGGCCGCCGCCATCACGTACGCCAGGAGCCAGGGCGCGACCGGGATCGTGCTGTACGGCTGGTCGATGGGCGGGGGCATCGTGCCGATGACCGTACGCAACCTGCCCGGCGAGCCGATCAAGGCCATGATCCTCGACAGCCCGGTCATCGACTGGCGGGCGCCGATCGCCCTCGGAGCCGAGCAGATGGGCGTGCCCGGCTTCCTCGTGTCGGTGGGCGAATGGGTCATCGAGCGGCGCACCGGCGTGTCGTTCGACGACATCGACCACCTGCGGCACGCGCGCGAGTTCAGGATCCCCACGCTGGTCTTCGTGGACGACGACGACGCGACCGTGCCGATCGGCCCGGCGCTGCGGTTCGCCGAGGCCCGCCCCGACATCGTCAGGCTCGTACGGACGAGCGGAGGCGGGCACACGGGCTCCTGGAACGCCGACCCCGGGCGTTACGAGCGGGAGTTGAAGGAGTTCCTCACGTCGATCAGCTCGGGATGACGACGGTCATCGAGCTGCCGACCAGGGTGAAACCGAGCCGTTCGTACACGCGTCTGGCCGGGTTGCCCTCGGACACGGCCAGGCCGAGCCGCTCCCATCCGCCTGCCGCGGCCCTGTCCCGTACGGCCGCCAGCATGCGCGCGCCGAGGCCGGAGGGCGTACGGGCGGGGTGGCGGAAGACCTCGACCACCCAGGGCCGGCCGCGGAAGAGGGTGACCACCACGCCGCCGGCCACCGCGTCGTCCCGGTCCACGGCGAGCAGGCTGCAGGGCAGGACCTCCCCGGTCACCTGTCCCTTCAGCACCGGAATGAGCAGGTCGCGCAGCGCGGTTGCGTCGTCCACGTTCCGGTGGTCGGGGTGACCCGGCGGATAGGCCGCCCGCCACGCCGCGAACACCTCCTCGGGAGACCGGTCACAGGGAACGAACCGGAAGCCCTCGGGCGCCCCGGCCTCGGCGGGCGGCGCCGTACGCAGCTCACAGGTCATCTCGTGGGCGTGCCGCATCACGCGGGCGCCGCGCGCGACCAGCGCCTCGCCCAGGTCCACCGGCCCCGCCACCGCCCAGCCCGGCAGCTTCGCCATGATCGCGTCGACCGCGCCCGGGCCCATGACCTCGACCAGGTCGGCGCACGGCAGCCCGTACCGTTCGTCCTCGACATAACTGAAGGCAGGGGCGCCGTCGGCCCCGGCCAGAATCACTCGCTCCACAGGAGGGAGGCTTTCGCAGCCCGCAACGGCGGGCAACACGTTTTTGTCGTCCCGTCCCGCCCCCGCGTCCGGCTGCCGAACCTCGCCTCCGCCGGGCCCGGCCGCTACCGCGTCCGCGTCTACCTGCGGAAACAGGAGGAGGCGATGACGTACGCCTCCGACGGCCCTCGAGGAGCACCTGGTCCTCGTCTTCCCCGGCGCGTCCGGAAAGACCTTCTTCCTCCGGCATTGAGCGGTGGTTGAGCAGCGGGCGCCGGAGATCGGCTCGGAAAAAGGTGGCGTGGCCCGGGAACAACGAGTGCGGACACGTGGTTGGATGAAGCGTGGCCGGTGTGCAGGTGTCCCCGGGCCTCACCTAATTTGCCTTCGCGGACTACCGTTCGGCTGGAGCCGCGTTGTGCCTTTCGCCGAGAGGCGACCCGGCACCGGCACCACACGTGCGGGACCCCGGCAGGAGATCCTCCTGCCGGGGTCCTGGCGTCTGTCCTGAGTCTCTCCTGGACTGAACCGTTCACCCCGGCAGACCGGCCGACCCGTGCAGATATCACCTGTCTTACCCTTTGCATCCACTTTTGTCGGTGACGGGTGACAAGATGCGTCCGTGCCTGATTTGGATCCCCAGTCGATCGCCTCCTACTGGGACGCAGAGGCCGACACCTTCGACGACGAAGCCGACCACGGGCTTCGCGACCTCCGGGTGCGCGCGGCCTGGGCGGGACGGCTGCGGTCCTGGATGCCGCGGCCTCCCGCCGACGTCCTCGACCTGGGCTGCGGCACCGGTTCGCTGACGCTGCTGCTGGCCGAGCAGGGGCACCGGCCGGTGGGCGTGGACCTGTCCCCCAGGATGGCCGAGGCGGCCCAGCGAAAGCTCGCCGCGGCGGGCTTCACCGCGCCCGTCCTCACCGGCGACGCGAGCGACCCGCCGGCCGCCGCAGGAACCTCCTTCGACGTCGTCCTGGCCCGGCACCTGCTGTGGACCCTGCCCGCGCCGGAACGCGCGTTGCGCACCTGGATGAGTCTGCTGCGCCCGCACGGCCGGCTGATCCTCATCGAGGGCAACTGGCAGGCCTCCGGGGACGGCCCGCCGTACGTGCCGGGCGCGGGCTCCCTGCCCTGGCTCGGCGGGGTGAGCGCCGAGCCTCTCGTCGAGGTGCTGCGGCCGTACGCGGCGGACGTGCGGGTGGAGCCGCTGACCGACCCCGTGCTGTGGGGCAAGCCCATTCACGACGAGCGGTACGCCGTCATCGCCCACCGCTGAGGTGCGTATTCCGGAAAACACGCAATGCCGAATCCGTAAACGTCTCGGCAATTAGTCGAAGCGCATTGTCCGCGGAATGCGGGAGCAAAACGGAGCCCGGTCATCGACGCCGTCATCGCAGCCACGCCCATTGGCACACATGAAATGCCACAGCGAACGGCCCGGGAGGGGTCAACTCGCCTGGACGGGCTCCCGCCGCGTGTGACAACGATTGAGATACACCCGATCGCTGATCGGAGAGGAGTATCTCTATGCACGGCACTCGATTCTCATTACTGCTGGGTCCGGCAGTCCTGTCCGCCGTCACGCTCTGGCCGGCCATCGCATCGGCCTCCACCGCCGCCCACCCGTCCGGCCTCGCCGCCGCGCTCAGCGCGCCGCGGGCCGAGGAGCCGGGCACCAGCCTCGGCGAACAGTCCGAGGAGGCGGCCCAGCAGAGCGCACGCGCGTACGAGGAGGAGAGCGGGTACGGGCGGGAGAGCGCCCAGGAAGGTTCATCGAGCGAGGAGTCGAGCGGCCAGTCCGGGAGCAACATCGCCTACCACCACTCGCGGGCCTCGCTGCGCGAGTCGTCGCTGAGCGAATCGTCACTGCGCTCGTCGTCACTGCGCGAGTCGTCGCTGCGCTCGTCGTTGCTGCGCTCGTCGCTGCGCGAGCGGTCGTCGTACAGCCGTCCGATCAGCTACACGCGGACGATCACCTACCAGCGCCCGGTCACACAGACGCGTATGGTGACCGAGAGCCGTCCGGTCACGTTCACTCGGCAGGTCACCTTCCAGCGCCCGGTCACCGAAACGCGGCTGGTCACCCGGATGCGTCCGGTCACAGAAACGCGTCAGGTGTCCTTCCAGCGCCCCGTGAGCTACACGCGCATGGTCACCGAGAGCCGTCCGGTCACCCGCCAGGTGACCTACCAGCGGCCGATCACCCAGACGCGGTACGTCACCGAGTCGCGTCCGGTGACGCGGTACGTCACCTACCAGCGTCCCGTGGTGACCTACGTCACCGAGAGCCGTCCGGTCACCCGCCAGGTGACCTACCAGCGGCCCGTCACCGAGACGCGGTACGTCACCGAGAGCCGTCCGGTGACCGAGCAGGTCACCTTCCGGCGCCCGGTCACGGAGACGCGGTTCGTCACGGAAAGCCGTCCGGTCAGCTACACCCGGATGGTGCCGGAGACTCACGAGGTGCGGTCCACTCACTTCGTCAGCGAGAGCCGTCCGGTCAGCTACACGCGCATGATGACCTACCAGCGCCCGGTCAGCGAGACGCGGTACGTCACCGAGTCACGGCAGGTCACCAGCTACAGCCGGCCCATGATGCGGTCCTCCAGCGAGGACTGCGACCCGTGAGCCGACGGGAAGCGAGGTCCTGACATCCAGTAGGGCCATGAGGGGCACGGGCGTTCCCGCCCGTGCCCCTCTCGTCGTCCGTACGCGCTCAACGTCCCCTGTCCGGGAAGTCGCATTGTCTCTGGACTTCCGCCGGCCGGGTCAGGTTGTCCCTCAGGCACCCTTCGTCGACGACGTTGGACACGCCGGGCAGGTCGCTCGCCGCCCTGGCCACGGCCAGGTGGTCGGCGCCGGGGGCGAGTTTCAGGCGGAAGGATTCCGCCATGTCCTCGACCGTGGTCGCCTTCAGCAGCAGGGGGTTCGTCTCGCTTCTGCGGAAGTTCTCGAACGCCGTCCGCCGGTCCTCGAACGTCACGATCTTCACGTCGCGGCGGGCCCGGAGAGTTCGGCTGATGTTCTCCCGTTCCCAGGCGGTGACCTCGCCGCCCCTGCAGCGCGGGAAGGGGGAGTGATCCGTACAGAGGAAGACCGAGACGTCGACCCAGTTGGACGTGGCCGCGCCGCCGCTCGGCGACGTCACGGCGACGCCGACCTCCCCGGGGCCCAGACGGCTCCGCGAGCCGTGCCACGCCCACGATCGTGCCGGTCACCGCGAGCGCCGCCGCGGCGATCGCGAGCCCGCGGCTCTGCCCCACCCCCATGACCAGGGCGATCTCGGAATCCGCCAGGTCGAGGTAGTAACGCAGCACCAGCGCCTCCCGCTGGCGCCGGGGCAGCCGGGCCAGCGCCAGCAGCACCTGCCTGCGGGATTCGCCTATCAGGACGGCGGTCTCCGCCGAGTCGGCGAGGCCGGTGACCCGCTGCGTCCTGCGCAGCATGACCGCGCGGCGGCGCAGCACCGACCGCGAGCCGCACCAGGCCGACCCGGTGCTCGCGGTACAGGCCCGCCAGATCGGCCTCGGGAGGCGGTACGGGCGGCGCGAGCGCCGTCGGCCGTAGGGATTCACGATCCATGCAGTGTGAACGCGCGCCCCCGCCGATCCGCTGCTCGCGGCTTTCCGGCGATTCGCTGCTCGCGTGTTTCCGGCCCGGTACGCGCGAAGGCCCCTCCGGGTGGTCCGGAAGGGCCTCGCGACGATCGAACCTCGTGTCACGCCTCACTGGCGTGCGCCGCCAGGACGCGCCAGCCGTACTCGCCGGTGTGCACCCACGTGCGCGTGTAGCGCAGCCGACCGGCGAACGACTCGCCCGCGAAGGCGCCTTCGAGGGTGCCGAGGAAGCACGTGACTCCGGTCGTCCCCGAGACGACGACGGTGAGGTCCTCCTCGGCTACCTTCGTCATCACCTGCATACGTGAGCGGTGGTTGTGGAGATCGAGCTGTTTGGCCTCCGTGTGCAGCCGGCCGTCCGGCGGCCCCGTGAAGACGAGCCGCTCGTCGAGCAGCCGGTCGAGCTCCTCCACGTCACCGATGAGCTGCGCCTTCTGCAGTCGCCGCTCGGCCTCGTACAGCTCGTCCACAAGAGTGCCTGTCATGGGAGTCCTCTCCGTCGTGGCGCGTCTTCGCCGACACAACGGTATTCCCGGCCGCTCCCGCTTTCAGCAGGTCACTTTTCGGTGCCCTGCTTGCTCCCGGGCGTGCAGTAGGGGCAGAACGGCTCGCGCTGGACGCAGACCTTGACCGCGTCGCTGTCGTTGGACGGGTCGAGGTCGAGCTCCTTGCCGCCGACGGTGGCGGTGTTGACCGTCTCCCCGACCGCGGTGGCCTTCGCACGGACGATCAGCGTGGCCGTCGCGCCACTGGCCAGCGTCCCCACGGTCCACGTTCCGTTGGCGTACGTGCCGGTCGAGCGCGTGGACGACAGGAAGGCGAGGTTGGCCGGCAGGGCGTCCTTGACGGCGACGCCGGTGGCGTCGCTGGGCCCGGCGTTGGCGATCGTGACGCGGTAGGTGACGGTCTCGCCCACGGTGACCTCGGTCTTGTCCGCGGACTTGACCACGCTCAGGTCGACGGCCGGGTTGACCTCGGTGACGGCGTCACCGCTGGTGGAGGTCAGCGGCTCGGGCTCGGGGCCGAGCCGGTTCTCGTAGGCGACCGCGCCGCTGTTGACGACCTGCTTGCCCGCGACCGACCTGCCGGCCTTGACCCGGAACTCCACGGTGGTGCCGTCCGGCAGGGTGGTGTCGTTGGCCAGCCGGCCCCCCGCCGTACCCGTGGCGCCGTCTCCCAGCCTGAAGGAGATCACACCGGTGGCCGCGTCGAACTCGGCCTGGTCGTCGCCGGCCTGGTCGGTCATGGCGCCGCTGCCCGGGCCGCCCCACGACGCGGAGCGAGCCGGGCACGTAGGTGGTCCGGCCGGGCCCTCGTCGTCAGCCGGACGTTCTGCGCCACGTCGCCGCCCTTGTTGACGGCGGTCAACCGGTAGGTGATCTCGGCGCCGACGTTCACCGGCCCCTGCGGGCTCGCGGTCTTGGTGACGACGACGCACGGCGGGGTGCCGAAGAAGACGTCGTCGAGGAAGTTGCCGATCGCGGCGTTGCCTCCGGCAGCGGAAATGGAGCGGAAGGCGAACCTGGTGGTCGTCTGCCCGGCGGGCACGGTGTAGCTGCCGTGGTAGGTGCCCCACTTCCCGTTGCCGTCGGACATGGTCCCCTGCTGGGCGGGTCCCGAGGGGGCGCCGATGTCCAGCGCCATCTGGTCGGTGCCGAGACGCCCGCGGTGGGACAGCCGCCAGTACAGCTTCTGGCCCGGAGTGGTCGGACGGTCCTGGTAGAGGGTCGAGACCTGGTTGGCGTTCAGCTCCGCGAACTGCGCGCCCTCTACCGCCGGAACGTTCATCCGGGGGCTCCAGACCTCGATCATGTGATCGGTGGCGGTCGTCCGCCAGCCCGGCACCGCGTTCGGGTTGTTCTGGGAGGCGTCGGGGATCGAAGCCCACGTCCCGGCGACGACGGGCTTCTCGAAACCGCCGTTGACCAGCGCCACCTGCTCGGGACACGACGCGGGGTTCGGCGCCGCGGCCCGCTGCGCCGCCGTGGCCGCGACCTCGGTACGGGCGGACGCGGCGTCGGCAGGGATCGCTCCGGACAGCGTCAGGGGGGCAGCCGCCGCCACCAGGGCGGCGACGGGGTAACACATCCTGCGGATGTGCCTCATCATGAACGTCCTCTCGTCGTGGCGATTCACCAGGCCGTATGACCGGCGCTGGCACCGCAGGGAAGATTCGCCCGACGGGAACGAGAGGTGCGGCATGACACGTGCGGCCGTGCCAACAGTTGGCCGGATCTTGTTCTCTCCCGACCCCGCGCAAAGAAGATCTGGATCTATGTCGAAGCGCTCGGCGGCCAGAACTGGACCAAGAACCGCTCTCGCGGATCCGCTCCGTCATCGGCCCGCGTGTACACCCGTACGTTCCACAGCCGCTCCGGCTCGCCGAGGAGCAGGAAGCCGTCGCACACGTCCGTGTACCAGCTCTGCCGCGCAGACCTCTCCGGTCTCGGAGTGGAAGACGCAGGTGTAGACATCCGCCCACGCCTGGCGCTGATCCCCCGGTTCGTCGTCCCACACTTCGAGCGTCAGGCTCACCAGCTCGTCCTCCGCCGAGAGGCTGAGCCGGCGGCGATCGGACGGATCGCAGGGGTCCCAGGAGAGCGACACATCCACGATGAAGAACGTCCCGTCGTGGACGTTCACCTCGCAGTCGCTACGCGAGATCAGGGGCATGAGCTCATGTCCTGTCCAGGTCCGGCCGGAACTCGTGCACCACCTCGATGACGCCGGAGATGTGCGCGTTGAACTCGTCCAGTTCCTCGGCGGGGACCCACAGTTCGAGAATCGTCTCCCCGCCGACCTGCCGGATCGGATAACGGGCCAGGAACTCTTGGGGCACGTGGAATCGGGTCACATAGCCGACCCCGTAGCGGGGTGCGTTCCAGTCGCGAGCGATTCTGATCGCGTAGTCCTCGTTGAGCACGGGATAGAAGATCGGCTGCTCGGGCAACCGCGGCGGCCACGCCCGCCACCCGGATCGCCGGACCAGTTCCAGCTCCTCCGGTCCGGTCGGCCGCCATAAGGTCGTCAACTCGCCCGACATGATCACCATCTCCCGACGGCGGTGAGCAGCGCGTCGAGCGGCCGGGGCAGGACGTCCCTGCCGACCGCCGCCTCGACGAGCAGCCGTGCGTAGCGAAGCTTGCGGCGCGAGCCACTGCTCAGGAACCGCCGCATCTGCGCTTCGGGCTCCCGGCCGCGCCAAACGGGCTGGCTCTGCAACGAGCGGAACGACCCGAGGTCGCCTTGCGAGTCGAAGAGCGCTTCGACCCCTGGGGCGCCCACGGCCCGGATCAGCTCGTCCTCCAGGTCCTTCACACAGACGTAGAACCCGAGGCGCTCCATGTCGACGCGCGTGCGGGGTGACCCGACATTGTTCGCGACCATCGCGCGCCGGAAAATCTCCTCCTCATGCAGGTCGCACAGACCGGCGAGACGCACCCGGGTGTCCGGCGGGCCCAACCCCGCCAGGAAGCGCCCGATCGCGTGCGCCCCGCCGATCGGCACGATCACGGCCCGCTCCGCCTCCAGATCCCGGCCGCGGCCCACCGCGGCGGTCTCCAGGGCGATCTGGTCGCTGGGGCCCTCGACGAGCACCACGGTCACGGCGTCGCCGACCTTCGCCAGGGCGCGTTCCATCGCCAGGATCGGGGCGGCAGGACCGCTCACATAGCCGTCGAGCGCCCTGCGGGCGAGCTCACGGCGTTGGGTGACGTCCATGGTGATCCCCGATCGGTTGTGCCGGCAGCATGCGCCATGGCCGCATCATGGGCGACGCACAAGGCGGCCGACAAGCGATTAACCAGGGCACGGGCGGCGATCGAATGAGACGTACGGACGGCGGGGACGGCTCAGCCGGCGGCGCGCACGACCTCCCGCGCCGCCCGGGCGAGCTTCTCGTCGTACGGCCTGCCCAGCTCACGCGCGAGTTCGATGGTCCGGTCGAGCAGCGCCAGCGCCTCGTCATAGCGGCCCGCCGCGCGGCACGTCTCGGCGTAGGTGTGCAGGAAGTCGATCTCCAGCTGCACCTCGGCCAGCGGCTCCAGCAGCTCGAAGGCCCGCCGGTGGTGTTCGAGCGCATCCTCGGGTGAGCCCGTGATCCGCAGCGCGACACCGAGATAATTGTGGCACCACGCCTGGTTGTGCTGGAGCTTGTTCTGCTCGGACAGCTTCAACGCCTCATGCAGCGTTCGCAGCGACTCCGCCGGGTCGTCCGGCGCCAGCGCGAGACCGAGGGTGACCAGCCCGGTGATCTGTCCGGGCCCGTCCGCCAGGGCGACGGATGCCCGGGCGAGTTCGACGGCTTCGCTGCGCCGCCCGAGATGAAGTGTCACCCATCCGTCGAAGGCCAGCGCCTGGGACTGTCCCATGGGGCGCCCGAGCTTCTCGAACAGCTCGCGTGCCCGCCGGAAGTGCGCCTGCGCCGCTTCGAGGTCGCCGAGATCCCGGCGTACGAAGCCGATGCGCAGAGCCAGGGCGGCCGCGATGTCGTCGTCCGGCCCTGACTGCTCGGCCAGTTCGTACGCGGACAGCGCCTCGTCGAGGCGTCCGGCGGCGGCACGGGCGTAGCCGAGGTCCGCGAGCAGCGAGGCCCGCTGCTGGTCGCGGCCGAGACGTGCCGCGGCGTCCGCGGCGGCTTCGAGCATGCGTGTCTGGTCGTCGGTTCCGCGGTGCCGGAAGAACCAGACCCGCATGGCCTGCGGCAGCTCGGCCACCACCTCGTCCATGCCGAGCCGTACGGCGGCGTCGAAGCAGGCGACCAGGTTGACGTACTCGAGGTCGAACCAGGCCATGGCCTTCGCCGGATCCCCCGGCGAGGGTTCCTTGCGGTGCGGCGATGGCAGGGTCCGATCGTGGGCGACGGCCTGCTCCAGATAGTGCGTCAGGACCCGGCGCAGGGCGGCTTCGGCCCGTGGCTCCTCGTCGGCGGCGATGTCCGCCGCGTACTGCCGGATCAGATCGTGCATCCGGTAGCGCCCGGGCGAGGGCTCCTGGACCAGGTGGGCATCGACCAGTTCCTCCAGCGCGGCGCCGGCCCGGTCCAGCGGCATGTCGGTGAGCGCGCCCGCCACCGCCGCGTCGAAGTCGGCGCCCGGCAGCACACCCAGCAGCCGGAACATGCGGCGCTGGTCCGCGTCGAGCTGCTGCAGCGACATGCCGAAGGCGGAGTCGAAGCGGCTGGGGGTGGTGCGCAGCCGCTCGGCCAGCACGGCCACGGTCCAGCCCGGGCGGTGGCGAAGCCGCGCGCCCGCCATCCGTAGCGCCAGCGGGAGCCCGCCGCACTGCCGCAGCACCTGGCCGACCGCTTCCTCTTCGGTGAGCGCGAGCCCGGCCGCCCGGCCGAACAGGTGCACCGCGTCGTCGTCGGTCAGCGGCTCCAGGGACACCGGCGGCACTCCGTCCAGGCTGACCAGCCGGTGGCGGCTGGTGACCAGGACCGCGGACTTCCCCGCGCCGGGGAGCAGCGGGCGCACCTGCTCCGCGTCGACCGCGTTGTCGAGCACGACGAGAACCCGTCTGCGGGACAGCTCCGACCGCCAGAGCGCCGCGCGTTCTGCGGTGCCGGCCGGGGGATGCGTGACGTCCAGCGCGCCCAGCAGCCGGCCCAGCGCGGCGTGCGGCTCCAGTGGCTCCTGACCCGGGGTGAAGCCCTGCAGGTCGAGGTAGAGCCCGCCGTCCGGGTACGCGGGGACGAGGCGATGGGCCACGTGCACGGCCAGGCTGGTCTTGCCCACGCCCGCCATGCCGTCGATCGCGGCCGCGCCGGTGGTGCGCAGCAGCTCTTCGACCAGCGCGGACTCCGCTTCCCTGCCGGTGAAGTCGAACAGGTCGGCCGGCAGGTCGTTGCGGCGCCGGACGGGCGCCGCGCCGGCTTCGGCCGCCTCGGCCCACAGCGCGCGCAGTGGCCGGGGATCGCGTCCCACGGCCCGGCACAGCGCCACGACGGCCTCCCACGGCGGCACGAGCTGGCCGGTCAGATACCTGGACAACGACGAGCTGCTCAGACCCGTCTGGCGGGCGAGTGCGCGCAGGCTGAGCCCGCTCAGCTCCTTGATCCGGGCGAGCTGAGCCACCAGTCGTTCCTGGGGGCTGGACACGTGCAACACCGTACCCGTCCCGGCCCACGGAGACGGATCGGCGATGCGTTCGCGCTGCTCAACCTGGTTCTCGCTGTCCCACGGTGTCCCACGGCCCAGGCGGGCCCCGGCACGCCGATGGTCGGATGGCTCCTGTCGGAAACACCCGCGACGAAGGAGAAGCGATGTCGACCGAGCGCATGCCGAACCCGGCGGTTTTGATCCCCGAGGCGATGGAGGCCCTGATGGCGGTCAACAAGGCCGTCGCGGGCGCCGGACTGGACGGCAAGCTGCTGGCGCTGAGCCACCTGCGGGCCAGCCAGATCAACGGCTGTGCTCCGTGTGTGGCCGGGGGCGTCCACCAGGCCCAGCGGCACGGGGTGACCGCGGACCAGGTGCACGCCGTCGCCGCGTGGCGGGAGACGCCGTGGTTCAGCGAGGAGGAGCGCGCCGCGCTGGCCCTGACCGAGGCCGTGACCCGGCTCGCCGACCGGGCGGACCCGGTGCCGGACCAGGTGTGGGACCTGGCCGCCAAGCACTTCGACCAGAAGGAGCTGGCCGCACTGCTGCTCAACATCGCGATCACCAACGCCTTCAACCGGCTCAACGTGCCGACCCGCCAGCAGGCGGGCCAGTGGTGACACTGCTCCCGCCCACCACCAACCCAACCCACACATCGCAGAAAGAGGACGTCGTCATGTCGAACACCACGAAGACCACCACCGCCAAGGGCCAGAAGTACGACGGTTTCACCGAAGAAGAGCGCGACGCGATGAAGGAGCGCGCCAAGGAGCTGAAGAGCGTTCGGCGGGGCGCCAAGGCCGACACGGAGAGCGAGGTGCTCGCGAAGATCGCGGAGATGTCGGAGTCCGACCGTGTGATCGCCGAGCGGTTGCACGCCCTGATCAAGGCCACCGCGCCCGTCCTCACGCCGAAGCTGTGGTACGGCATGCCCGCGTACGCCCGCGACGGCAAGATGATCTGCTTCTTCCAGCCCGCGGCGAAGTTCAAGGCCCGCTACGCGACACTCGGCTTCAGCGACGAGGCGAACCTCGACGAAGGCACGATGTGGCCGGCCTCGTACGCCCTGACCGAGATCACCGCCGACGTCGAGGCGAGGATCGGGGCGCTCCTGAGGCAGGCGCTGAGCTGAGGACCGGGCGCCGTCTACTCGAGAATCGGGCCCAGCCCGAGAACGGCGCGCAGAGCGTTCTCCAGGTCGGTGGCGCGATCGAAATCGCCCGCATGGCCAGCGAGGAAGGCGAAGGTGTAGCCGGCGGCTCCGGCATAGTTGCCGCCCAGGCCGCCCATCCCGTAGTCGTCGCCGTCGATGCCGAAGCCCAGCCCCCAGCTCGTCTGTGCCCCGAAAACCGCGTCCATCCCCGAGCACTGGGCGGTGGTGGCCTCGGCGAGCAGGTCGGCTGACAGCAGCCGCGGCAACGCGGAGTAGAACCCGGCGACTGCACGGGCGGTGCCGTGGCCGTTGACAGCGGGGATCTCGGCGGCCCGCCAGGCGGCGGAGTTAACCACAGCCGGGTCCTGGGCGCCGAGCGGATTGCCGATCGCCCGGTGGTAGAGGTCGGGTTTGCCGTCCAGCGCGGCAGCCCGGAAGGCCGGGGTCAAGCCGGTCAGCTCGATCGCCCGTGCCTGTTCAGCGGGCCCGAGGCCGATGTGAAAGTCCAGCTCGTGTGGGCCGCAGACCTCCTCAGCGAGAAAGCGGCCGAGCGTCCGCCCGTCGGTGCGCCGGACCAGTTCGCCGACCAGGTGCCCGTAGAACAACGCCGACTCGCCGTGCGCGGTGCCCGGCTCCCACGACGGCTCCTGTGCGGCAAGAAGCGCGCATAGCCGGTGCCAGTCGTAGAAGGTCTCGGTGGGCACCAGTTGGTCCAGTGCCACCACGCCGGCCTGGTGCGACAGGACATGTCGTACGGTCGCCGGCGCGGTGAGCTCGGGCCAGTAGCGCTGCATCGGAGCGTCCAACTCCAGCACGCCCCGATCCACGAGGGCTCATTTCCGCTACTGAGCCCTGGGCGGCGCTCAGCAGTTCGCGGAAGGTTTCGGGGAGTTCGCTGGCCAACTGGCGGTAGTGCGACCGATGGGCTTCTTCTGCGGCCGAGAGCCCTGCGGGGAGGTCTGTTTCGGTCGCGTTACATACCCACGCGTACCCCCACAGGCTCATCGCGAGGTAGGGCAGACAGGCCGCGGGCTCGGCCTCGCCGCCGAGGCGGAACTTCGCACGACCACGAGGAGCACCCGGATGTCCCGGGAGGAGATCGCCACCCTTGTCGCCGACATCGGCGACAAGGCCACGGCTGTCGCGGAGGTTCCCACAGACGGCAAGAGCGCGGTCTACCAGCGCCTCGGCCTGCGGCTGACCTACCGCCCCGGCAAAGCAAAGTGAGGGCAGAGGTGAATCTCAGCCCTCACACAGTGAAAAGGCTCGTGTCCGAGGGGGCTCGTACCGAACCCTACGTCCCATCGTGCTGACGGCAGTGCTGCCGTGGCCCTGGCCGACAGACAGCTCAGTGATCGGCGCTGCGCTCCTTGATGGGATCGGCTGGATCACCGGACGTCGGCATGTTGGTGTTCCGTCCGGGTGGAAGGGCGTTCGCGGTGGATGGGGTGTCGGCGACTGCTTGGAGCATGGCGGCGAGGAGCGTTTGGAGGTGGGGATCCGGTGGTTCTCGAAGGCCGGGGGCGTCGTCGGTGGGTGGAGATGCCAGGAGGTTGCCGAGGACGTTCATGCCGAGGACCAGGGAGAGGGTGAGGACGGCGCGTTCCCGGGCGGCGGTGTCGGTGGTGCCGAAGTAGCGGGTGAGCGGGGGGATCACTGTGGCTTCGAGGTAGTCACGCAGGACGGGGTGGGCGGCGTGGCTGGCGGCCGAGCGCAGCAGGATGCGCAGCGGGTCGTACGCCTCGCCGTCTTCGCCGGGGACACCGTCGTGGCCTCCGCCGAGGAGAAGGGCTGCGAGGGCCGGCCCGAATTTTTGGCGGTCGATCTCGGCCAGGCCGGGCGGGCTGGGGTCGCGGGTGCCGATGGCCTCGCGGAAGAGGCCTTCTTTGGTGCCGAAGTAGCGGTTGACCATGGTGGCGCTGACGCCGACGCGGCCTGCGATGTCGCGCAGCCCGATGTCCTCGTAGGCGCTTTCGGACCAGGCCTCGCGTGCGGCGCGCAGGATCGCGGCCCGGGTGCTCGCGCGCTGCGCCGCGCGGCTGCCCGGCGTGGTCTCGGTCGTCTCCTTGCCGTCCACGCGATCAGCGTACACGGCTCGGACGAGTTCGGTTTACAGGTGTTTACCAATTGGCCGGATTTCAGTGTACGGTTGTAAACCGAAGCGCGGAATCACTTGACGAGAGAGACGACGATGCCACAGAACATCCTGGTCACGGGCACCTCCAGCGGCCTGGGCCGACGCACCGCCGAGGTGCTCGCCGAGCGCGGCCACACGGTGGTCGCGACCATGCGCGACCCGCAGGGCAAGGACGCGGGCGCCGCCGAGACCCTGATCAAGACCGGCGAGGAGTCCTCCGGCCGGATCCTGGTGGTTCCGATGGACGTGCGCAGCGACGAGTCCGTCGAAGCCGGGGTCGCCGCCGCGATCGAGCAGGCGGGCGTACTGGACGCGGTGGTGAACAACGCCGCGTACGCGATCACCGGCATCGGGGAGAGCGTCACCAGCGGGCAGCTGGCCGACGTGCTCGACACCAACGTCGTCGGGCCGCAACGGGTGACCCGGGCCGTCCTGCCGCACCTGCGTGCGCGCCGGTCGGGCCTGCTGGTCTTCCTGTCCAGCGGTGCGGGACGGCTGACGGTGCCCGGCATGGGCGCCTACTCGGCGACGAAGTTCGCCGTCGAGGGCCTGGCCCAGGGCTACCGGTACGAGCTGCGCCCGCTCGGCGTCGACGTGTCGATCGTCCAGCGCGGCGCGTTCCCCAGCAACCTTGCGGCCTCCCAGGTCATGGGCGCGGACGAGAGCCGGCTGCCCGACTACGCCGAGGTGCTGGAGCTCGCCGGGACGTTCATGCAGCGGGTTGGCGCGATCTTCGCCAGCCCCGGGCCGCCAGACCCGCGCGAGGTCGCCGACGCCATCGCCGACCTGGTCGAGACGCCCGTCGGACAGAGGCCCGAGCGCGTCAGCGTCGACCGGTTCATGCTCGGCAAGACCGTCGAGGCCATCAACGACGGCGCCAAGGCCCCGACCGACGCCCTGCTGCGCGACCTGGGCCTGGCCGCGATCCTGGACTGAACGGCCGCACGCCCCGGCGCGGGCGGTCCGGTCGGACCGGCCTGTCCGCGCCGGCGTCCATCGGGCATACGGCGAGGGCGCTTCCCGGAGGAAGGGCGCCCTCGCCGTGGTTCCGTTACTTGTCGAAGGCGGCGTAGAGGCCTTCGGTCACATTCAGTGACTCCGCCGCCACCAGTGGGTTCCAGAAGTCGACATAACGGCTGATCTTCCCGTCGGTCGTCTCGACGACCGAGATGTAGGTCTGGTTGTAAGGCTTGCCGGTGCTCACCGCGATGCCCTCGCTCTTGAACTCGGCGATGACCAGTGAGGGGTCGACGGTCTCGTGGAAGCGCAAGTCGACGAAGGTCACCTTGAAATGCTCCGGGAAGTTCTTCATGTACTCGAACAGGGCCTCCTTGCCGCGGATCTCCTTGGGGAAGTCGGCGGGGCCGTAGGGGAACTCCAGGATCCCGTCGTCGGTGAACAGCTCCACCCACTCGGGGATCCGGCCAGAGGACAGGTACTCGAGGTGGTTCTTGAAGGCCTGCTGGGCGGCGTCGCGGACGGACATGACACGCTCCGAATCTCTAAGGAGAAGTTCTTCTCCTTAACCATAGAATGGTCGCACCTAAACGTCAATTTCTTCTCGTTAAGATGGGTGCATGTCTGATCAGAGCTCCGCGCGCCCCGGAGGCCGCACCGCCCGCGTCCGCGCCGATGTCCTGCGCGCCGTCGACGAACTGGCGATCGAGCGCCCGCTCGCCCAGCTGACCCTCGCCCAGATCGCCGAGCGCTCCGGCGTCGCCCTGGGCTCCCTCTATCGGCGCTGGGGCTCGCTTGACCGACTGCTTCTCGACGCCGTCTCCGAACGGCTCGGCAGGCGTTCCCACGTGCGCGACACCGGCGACCTGCGCACCGACCTGCAGGACTACGTCGAGCGGGCGGCCGAGGACATCGCCGGGCCCGATGGCGCGCTGCTGTTGCGCGCCCTGGTGGCGGTGCGGCTGGGCGAACCCGGCACCGAGCTCCCGCCCGCCCTCGCGAACCGCTTCGAAGACGTCCAGGAGATGCTGGACCGGGCGAAGGCGCGAGGCGAGGATCCGCCCACGCTGCACGAGATCATGGAAATCGTCATCGCCCCGCTCTACACCGCCCTGCTGTTCGGCACGGAGCCGAGCCCGCCGGCCGTACTGGTGGACCGCCTCCTGGCTCTGCGCGCCCGGAACGCTTGAGCGCTCAGCCACGGCGAAGCCGGTGGGAACGGATGGCGCGTGCCCACGGGCGCCGGTCACGTCAGCCCGCGTGACGGCCGTATCTCACAGGTTGCCTCCCCGGTTGAGCCAGCAGCGGATGGATCCGCCGTCGTAGATGACGACGTAGTTGACTCTGCCGTCGCCGCTGATACCGCGAAGGTGGACCAAGGCGCGGCACCAGGCTCTTCTCGGAGGGCTCCAGAGTAAAAACGTTGTCTCTGTTGCTGTACGGGAACGAGAAAGGCCCTCCCGGATGATCCGGGAGGGCCTCTGTAGTGGAGTCACCTAAGGGAATCGAACCCTTGACCCTGCATTACGAGCAATGCTGAAACGTTACTCGTCCTGCTTGCGTGGGTGCCTGACCTCTCCGGGCCGTCCATCGTCGTCCACGGGTGTCCACCATCGTCCGTGAGCGTTGTCACGCAGTTCGTCACGCAGGCAAGGGAGAGGGCGTGTGGTAGTCATATCCGAGCTCGTCAAGACGGGTGCGGACCCATCGAGTATGTGCGTCGTCTGCTCCCTGCAGAAGGAGTCTCAGGCTCTCCCTGGCCCTTCGCTCCCGTTGCCACTTGCTGCGCGATCTAAGACTTCCGGGCAAGTTGTGGCATATGTCAGCGATCACTCTTATCTGCTCGTGGTAATCCTCCGGGCCGTCAATCCACTCCAGGAGCGTCGGATCGCGACGGTAACTCATGGTGCGGATCTCTATGAATGCCAAGCTCATCAGACCTATGACGGCCTCCTGCGCCGAAATTCGCATTCGAACCACCGGGTTCTCCCACGCTCGTACGGACCCGCACATTATCCGCTGGCCTGATCTCTCGTCTGCCATCGACCCGTCGCGAAGCGACAGCGGGCCGGAGACGGAGGGGCAAGCCCATGCCTCGCGTGTACCTGCTCCCGGTGACCTTCCTCGTGTCGACGACGCGTGAAAACTGACCCCCAGACGACGGCCGAAATCTGACCCCTCTGCTGTCACTGTGGAGGGTGATC
>NZ_MWJN01000124.1:0-26059 GCF_002027145.1 Microbispora sp. GKU 823
GGCCGGCCGAGGCGGTGGGCCGCCCACCGCCGACCGCGGCGGCCGACCGGCTCGCCGCCGGGCTGCCGTCCTTCCCCGCCGCCCACGACGGCCCCGGTGGCGCCGCGGCCGATCTCGGCGGCGAGGAGTACGCGTACCTGACCCGGCACCGTGCCGACCTGCCGGCCCGCGTCACGGACGCGCTCAGGGAGGCGTACGCCCCGATGGGCGGCTACAGCGCCCGGCAACTGGAGCACACCGCAGAGGATCTCGGTCACATCGCCGACTTCCTGATCGCCGCCATGTACGTCCACGACGCCGCGCTGTTCACCGACTTCGTCACCTGGACCTGCCAGGTGCTGGTGGCCAGGAAGGTGCCTGCGGAGTCCGTCGTGCTCGGTCTGGGGGTCTTCCGTGATGTACTGACGGACTGCCCGCACGCCCGGGCGCTGCTGGAGGAGGGCGTCGCCGCGGCACGGACGTGCTGTGCGGAGCGACGAACAGAGACGAGCGTCTGATGCAGGACACGCCCCCCTTCCAGGTCGAGTCGCTCACTCCCGAGCCCGGCGCGGCGCGGCTGACGATGACCGGTGAGCTCCCCTCACGCCCCACCTGATCGAGGTCGTCGCCCTCGACGACGTGCTGGACCTCCCCCACTGAGACAATGTGGGGGTGAGCAGGCGTGCCGTCGCCGTCCGGGTCGAGGGGATCGTGCAGGGGGTCGGCTTCCGGCCCTTCGTGTACGGCCTCGCCACGCGGCTCGGCCTCGCCGGGCTGGTCGGCAACGACGAGCGCGGGGTCTTCATCGAGGTCGAGGGCGGCAGCGCGCCGGTCGAGGAGTTCCTCGCCGCGCTGACCGGCGGCCCGCCGCCGCTGGCGGTCATCGAGCGGATCAGCACGGGCCCGGCGCCCGTCACCGGCCGCACGACCTTCGTGATCGCGCCGAGCGCGGCCGGTGGGGATCGGCACGCGCTCGTCTCGCCGGACGTGGCGACCTGCGACGCGTGCCTGCGCGACCTGACCGACCCGGCCGACCGCAGGTGCGGCTACGCCTTCACCAACTGCACCGGCTGCGGTCCGCGCTTCACCATCGTCCGCGACGTGCCCTACGACCGGGTTAACACCACGATGGCCGGCTTCCCGATGTGCGCGGACTGCGCCCGGGAGTACCACGACCCCGCCGACCGGCGCTTCCACGCCCAGCCCGTGTGCTGCCCCGCCTGCGGGCCCCGGCTGCGCTTCATCGGTCCCGCGGGCGCCGGCGACCCGCTGGAGCGGGCCGTACGGCTGCTGCGGGAGGGCGGCGTGCTGGCGGTCAAGGGACTCGGCGGCTACCACCTGGCGGCGCTCGCGGCGGACGAGCCCGCCGTGGCGGCGCTGCGGTCGCGCAAGCACCGCGAGGACAAGCCCTTCGCGGTGATGGCAGGCGACCTGGCCGCGGCGCGGCTGCTGTGCGCGGTGGACCCGGCCGAGGAGCGCCTGCTGACCGGGCCCGCCCGCCCCGTCGTGCTGCTGCGGCGGCTGCCGGACGCGCCCGTCGCGCCCTCCGTGGCACCGTCCGTAGCGCCGGGCAACCGATGGCTGGGCGTGCTGCTGCCCTACACCCCGCTGCACCACCTGCTCCTCGGGGCGCTGGGCCAGCCCATCGTGCTGACCAGCGGAAACGTGTCCGACGAGCCGATCGCCTACCGGGACGAGGACGCTCTGGAACGGCTCGGCGGCATCGCCGACGCCTTCCTGACCCACGACCGCCCCATCCACATCCGTACGGACGACTCGGTCGTACGGGTCTTCCGGGGCCGCGACCTGCCGATCAGGCGGTCGCGGGGATACGTGCCGCACCCGCTGCCGCTCGCCCGGGCGGCCCCCCGGCCCGTGCTCGCCTGCGGCGCCGAGCTGAAGCACACGTTCTGCCTGGTCAAAGGGGACCGTGCGTTCGTCTCCCACCACATCGGCGATCTGGAGAACTACGAGACCCTGCGGTCGTTCACCGAGGGCGTCGAGCATTTCCGGCGGCTGTTCGACATCACGCCCGAGGTGGTCGCGCACGACCTGCACCCGGAATACCTGTCCACCAAGTGGGCTCTCGATCAGGACGCCGACCTCGTCGGTGTGCAACACCACCACGCCCACGTCGCCTCCTGCCTGGCCGACAACGGCGTCGGGGGGCCGGTCGTAGGGGTGGCCTTCGACGGCCTCGGGTACGGTTCGGACGGCACGTTGTGGGGCGGCGAGTTCCTCGTCGCCGACCTGGCCGGATTCGAGCGGGCGGGCCACCTCACGCCGGTGCCGATGCCCGGGGGCGCGACCGCGATCCGGCAGCCCTGGCGCATGGCGGCCGCCTACCTCGATCTCGCCTACGAGGGGACGTCCCCCAGGACCTGGACGTCGTACGGCGCAACGCCGGGCAGTGGCCGGCCGTCGTCGCGCTGGCCCGCCGGGGCGGGAACGCGCCCCTCACCTCCAGCATGGGCCGCCTGTTCGACGCGGTGGCGGCGATCGCGGGCGTACGCGACACGATCAACTACGAGGGCCAGGCCGCGGTCGAGTTCGAGCAGCTCGCCGACCCGGCGGTGGACGAGGCCTACCCCTGCGGCCTCGTTCCCGCGCGCACCGGGTTCGCCGTGCCGGGCGTGGAGCTGGTCCGCGCGGCCGCCGACGACCTGCGCGCCGGGGTGCCGCGTGACGTCGTGGCCGCACGGTTCCACAACGCCGTGGCCGGGATCGTAGCCGCCGGATGCGCGGTGATCCGCGAGGCCACGGGCGTGTCCACCGTGGCCCTGTCGGGCGGCGTGTTCCAGAACCTGCTGCTGCTCGGCCGGGCCGTGACCCTGCTCGAGGAGCGCGACTTCAGGGTGCTCACCCACCACCGCGTCCCACCGAACGACGGCGGCGTCAGCCTCGGCCAGGCCGCCGTCGCCGCGGCCCGCGACGCGATCTAGCCGCCCTGGTCGCCCGCGGGCAGGGACGGGCTCTCCTCGTCGATGGGCCCCTCCGGTGCGATACCGGTGGAGTCCTCCAGGGTGGAGCGGCCGTGCGGACGGTCGGTCTTGCCCTTGACCCCCACCTGGTCCCGGCCGGGTTCCTGCTCCTGCTTGGCGAGCTCCTCGCCGCCCCTGGTGAGCGACTCGCCCGCCGGCACGCCCGACTCCTCCTCGGCGGACGGCTCCCGCCCGGGCCCGGGCTCGCCCGCGGCCTCCGGCCGGAACGCCAGATCGCCCGCCCGCTTGGCCTCGGTGTCCGGTCGTTCGGTTTCACTCATGATCACGTCACCTCCCGGTCAGCAGATCCGCGGCAGCGGGTCGCCGACCAGCACGTCGATGATCCGGGTGCCGCCGAAGGAGGTCTTCAGCAGCACCAGTCCGGGGGGATCGTCCCGGACGCGGCCGACGATCGCGGCGCCCTCGCCGAGCGGGTGGCTCCGCAGCGCGGCGAGCGCGGACTCGGCCGCGCCCCCGTCCACGACCGCGACCATCCGGCCCTCGCAGGCCACGTAGAGCGGGTCGATCCCGAGCAGCTCACAGGCTCCGCGTACGGCCGGCCGTACGGGCACCGCGTCCTCCTCGACGACGACGGCGACGCCGGAGGCGCGGGCGATCTCGTTCAGTATCGTCGCGACGCCGCCCCGGGTGGCGTCCCGCAGGCACCGCACCCCTTCGCCGACAGCGGCCCGGAGCGCGGCGATCAGACCGTTGAGCGGGGCGGTGTCCGACGTCACGTCGGCCTCGATGTCCAGCTCGCCCCGGGCCAGCATGATCGTGACACCGTGCTCGCCGACCGGGCCGGACACGAGGACGGCGTCGCCGGGACGGGCGCGGGCGACGCCGAGGCGCGTGTCCCGCTCCAGCAGTCCCACACCGGCCGTGGTGACGTAGCAGCCGTCGGCCTTGCCGCGCTGCACGACCTTGGTGTCCCCGGTCACGATCGACACCTCCGCCGCCGCGGCGGCCCGCGCCATCGACGCGCTGATCCGCCGCAGGTCCTCGACCGGGAACCCCTCCTCCAGGACGAAGCCGGCCGACAGGTACAGCGGCCGGGCCCCGCACACCGACAGGTCGTTCACGGTCCCGTTGACGGCGAGGTCGCCGATGTCGCCGCCGGGGAAGAACAGCGGGGAGACCACGTAGGAGTCGGTGGTGAACGCGAACCGCGCGCCGCCCGCGCCGAACACCGCGCCGTCCTCCAGCGGTTCGAGCAGCGGGTTGCGGAACGCGTCGAGGAAGACCGCCTCGATCAGGGTCTGGGTCGCCTTGCCGCCGGCGCCGTGGGCCATCGTGATGTGCTCCTCGCGCACACGGGCCTTGCGCTGCCTGGCCCGGTCGATGCGTTCGAGGACCTGTTCCTCACGGCTGGTCACCGCGTCGCCTCCCTCACCCGCTGCCGGGAGAAGCGGCCGAAGTTGTAGTAGGCCGCGCAGGCGCCCTCGGACGACACCATGCAGGTGCCGATCGGCGTCTCCGGCGTGCAGGCCGTGCCGAAGACCTTGCACTCCCACGGCTTGAGCACGCCCTTGAGCACCTCGCCGCACTGGCACGCCTTCGGGTCGGCCACCCGGTTGCCGGGGATGTCGAACAGCCGCTCCGCGTCGTACGCCGCGTACTTCTCGCGCATGCGCAGCGCCGAGTGCGAGATGAAGCCCAGGCCGCGCCACTCGAAGTAGGGCCGCAGCTCCATCACCTCGTTGACGGCCCGCAGGGCACGGATGTTGCCCGCCCACGGCACGACCCGGGCGTACTGGTTCTCGACCTCCGACCGCCCCTCCGCCAGCTGGAGCAGCAGCATGTAGACCGACTGGAGAATGTCCAGCGGCTCGAAGCCCGCCACGACCAGCGGCTTGCCGTAGCCGCGGGCGATGAACTCGTACGGCCGGCAGCCGATGATCGTGGAGACGTGGCCGGGGCCGATGAAGCCGTCGAGACGCAGGTCGGGCGAGTCCAGGATGGCCTTGATCGCGGGGATGATCGTCACGTGGTTGCAGAAGACCGAGAAGTTCCGCACGCCCTCGGCCGCCGCGCGCAGCACGGTCATGGCGGTCGACGGCGCGGTCGTCTCGAACCCGATGGCCATGAAGACGACCTGGCGGTCCGGCTCGCGCCTGGCGATCTTCAGGGCGTCCAGCGGCGAGTAGACCATGCGGATGTCGGCGCCCTGGGCCGTGGAGTCGAAGAACGACCCGCGCCCGCCCGGCACCCGCATCATGTCCCCGAACGACGTCATGATCACGTCCGGCCGTTCGGTGATGTGGATCGCGTCGTCCACGCGGCCCATCGGGATCACGCAGACCGGGCATCCGGGACCGTGCACCAGTGTGATCGTCTCGGGCAGGTAGTCCTCCAGCCCGTGCTTGTAGATCGTGTGGGTGTGGCCGCCGCACACCTCCATGAACTTGTAGGCCCGGCCCGGCTCGCACAGGCTCGCGATCCTGGCTGACAGCGCCCGCGCCTTGTCCGCGTCGCGGTACTCGTCGACGAAACGCACCGCCGCTCACCTCTCTATGGACGAGTCGCGCAGCGCCGCCAGCTCGTCCTTGTACGCCTGGCCGATGCCCTCCAGGAACTCAAGCGCGGCCCTGGCCTCGGCCTCGTCGATCTTCGACAGCGCGAAGCCGACGTGGATCAGGACCCAGTCGCCGGGCCCCAAGGGCTGGCCGTCGAGCAGGCCGATGTTGACGGCCCGCCGGACCCCGCTCACGTCGACCCTGGCGAGGTCAGTCTGGCCGGGCGGGATCTCCACGATCTCGCCCGGAATGCCCAGGCACATAGGACGCCTCCGCAGTGGTGTCGGGGTCGAGCTGGATGGATTCGAGGACGAGGCTGTCCCCGCCCTCGGTGTCGACGTCGATCCCGCCGCACAATCCGCAGATCGTGAGCGGGTCGGCGCACATCGCGGAGTGCCCGCAGCCCCGGCAGATGAGCCGTACGGGCTCGATGACCAGGTCGAGCGTCGCGCCCTCGGCGACCGTGCCGGCGGAGGCCAGGCAGAAGGCCTGGTCGAGGGCCTGCGGAGCGATGCGCAGCAGGGCGCCGCCCGCACCCGGGCCCGGCGCACCCGCCTGCCGTCGGCCCGGCGCTCGACGGCGTCGACCACGGCCTCGGCGATCCCGAACTCGTGCATCGGGGTCACATCCTTCTGATCCGCAAATAACGTCGGATGTCGGGCAGCGACTGGACGACCAGCACGGCCACCCCGGTCACCAGCAGCACGAAGACCAGGCGTTTCAGCATCGCCGTTCCTCCTCCGCGAACTCCTGTGCGATCAGTTCGAGCACGAGGTCGGCGGCCTGGGGGACGGCCGCCGCGACCGGCGGGCTCAGGTCCATCCCCGGCGACACGTCGGCGGGTTCACAGCCGACCAGCAGGACTCTGTCTCCCCGCGGGAGATCGAGGCCGGAGGCGAGCGTGAGCACCGCGTCGGGGGTCATCGCGTGCGCGTCCACGAAACATCCACCGGGGGCCGGCGTCGGGGACTCCGGTGCCGGTTCGACGACGGACAGCGTGCCGGGGGCCCGCCCCGCCGGGATCGCGTCCACGAGGATCGTGAGGTCGTATCCCGAGGTCAGCTCGTAGGCGAGATGGATGCCCCGGATGCCGAAGTCGCCGACCTCCACCCCGTCGGGCACCCCGATGTCGGCGAGGCGGCGGGCCACCGCCACACCGAAACCGTCGTCGCCGAGGAAGACGTTGCCCACGCCGGCCACCAGGGTTCTCATGCGGGTTCCACCTCGTCCGGCGCGAAGTAGAGGAACCGTCCCTGCTCGCGCTGCAGGTCGGAGCCCGGGTCGTCCTCCAGCGTGACGGCCAGGTGGCGCACCCCGTCCACGTCGAGGAACACCGCCTCGACCAGGGCGATCCGCCCGGCCAGGAACATGTCGTGCGCGTCGGCACGGCGGTGGCCCGGCCGCAGCCGCACCCGGCTGCCCTTGGCGATCCGGACCCCGGCCACGGTCACGGCGTCGTCCTCCGGAGTCGTCCTGGCGGGGACCTCCAGGTGACGGATGGCGCCGTGGAGGCGTTCGAGCAGTTCCGGCGGCAGGTCGGCGGCCCGTTCGAGGATCTCGGCTGCGCGTGGGTCGGTGACCCGGGCCTCCCGCTTCTCCTCCTCGGTCAGGGTCAGCGTGCTCAGCGTGAGCAGTTCGTCGATCTCGGTCGAGTCGAACAGGTCGCCCGGGCTCTCCGGGGCGATGGCCGGGTGGTCGTACAGGATGATCGGCGAGGACAGCACGACGTCGCGGCGGCCGGGCTCGCCCACCAGGACCGGCCAGGTGTTCTCGTTGCGGCACTGCCGCGCCGCCGCCTCGGCCCACATCGGCGGGTCGAGCAGCGAGACGAAGGCCCCTCCGCTCACCCCGATCAACAGGTGGGCGGCGACCAGAGAGCGGCGCAGGGCCTCCTCGCGCGGCGCGTCCGCCCGCTCCCAGTGGGCCGTGTTCTCCACCTCGACCCGCAGGCGGACCAGCCCGTACGGCCCGGGCAGCCGTTCGGCGGAGATCCGCATCTCCGCGTCGAGCGGCTGGTGCTCGCAGACGATCCGGCCGGTCCGCTCGCCGCCGGGGTCGTCGATGGGCTCGATGACCCGGTCGCCCGGCACCCGGACCTCGATCGTGCACCGCCTGGCCGTCACGTGCGCCAGGGACACCGCGGTCCGGGCCTCCCGCTCGGTGGCCTCGTCGAAGCTGAGGTAGTCGCGCCCGCCGACGGTCAGCTTCGGCACGGGCCAGTAGCCGTCGTCCTCCTCCCGCTCGACCGTCCTGCTCCTGACGTGCAGGAACCGCAGGCGCAGATCGAGCTGGGCGTCTCCGGGGGCCTCCAGCAGGCACTCGGTCACGCTGCCCGACGGCTCGCCGGGGTAGTTCGGCGGCACGAGCACGCCGAACTGCCAGCGCATGCGGTTCTTGGCGGCCGAGGCGCGGTAGGGGTAGAGCAGGTAGCCCTCGTACAGCACGGCGTCCGCGACGCGGCGGGCCGCCTCCATCCGCGCGGTCACCGGCCTGCCTCCTTCAGCAGGGCTTCCACGGCCTCGTCCACGGTGGCGAGGACTCGTTCGGACTTGAAGCGGAGGATCTCGCGCACGGTGTCGCGGCGCAGCCGCAGCCAGCCCGAACCGGGGAAGGCGGTGTCGATCGTCTCGCGCCACACCGCGACCGGCAGGCGGTGGCGGGTCTCGCAGTGCCAGGGGATCTGCCGCATGCTCACCCCGCCGCCGGAGCGGGCCAGCACGGTGCCGCTGAACAGCAGCAGCAGCGGGATCTCGCCGTCGTCCAGCGAGGCGAAGTACCGGCCCGCGGCCACCTCCAGGTCGTAGCCGCACGGCACGGTCAGGTCGATCTCCGTGCTCGCGGTGAAGGCGGGCACCATCGCCTGCGCCATGGCGAACTGCACCGGCCGCAGCGTGTCGCCCCACCGGGCCGGCTCGCCGAACAGGTCCGCCAGCAGCGCCGCCTCCCGCGGCCCGTACGGCCTGCGGCGCGGCTCGATCCTGATCTGGCAGCGCAGCGCGATGGCGTGGACGCCCTCGGGGGAGGGATCGGTGACGCGCAGGCGGAAGACGAGCGTGGGCGAGGCCGCGTACGGTTCGGGCCGGGCGTCCAGGCAGTCGAAGCGGGGACCGTCGTCCAAGGTCAAACCTCCTTCAGAACACGAGCCCGCCGGCGCAGGGCGGCGAAGAAGCCGTCGATGGCCTCCCACGCCTCCCGCCCGCCGCCGAAGCCCTTCCAGTGCAGCCGTACGAGGCCGACGAGCCGGTAGCAGGCGTCGATCGGCACGAGATGGCAGGAGAACGACCCGTCGGGAGCCCGGTCGACCAGCAGCGCCTCGACGTCGGGCTCGGCCTCCGCCAGCGCCGGGTTGGCCGCGAGCACCCGCTCCCAGGTCGCGAGCGGGAGCAGCGACTCGGTCGCCCCGGCCGGGCTGGGATAGAAGGCCACGGTCCGGCCGAGCGAGGAGTTGTGGAAGAAGAACGCCGTACGCACCGGGATGCCCAGGTCGTCCCAGTCAGCGGAGGAGACCCGGAAGGACGGCGCGTAGAGGAAGCGGTCGGGCACGGCCCGATACCGCCCCTGACCCGGCCGGACGAACAGCAGACGGCAGCCCCGGCAGACGCACATCAGCGCCCGGCTCTCCAGGTCGACGACGTGCCCGTGCTCCCCCTCCAGGAGCTCGGCGCACATCTCGCACCGCTCCACGGACTCGGCTCGGGCCGGTTCGCGGAAGCGGCGCAGGCCGGTGCTCATGCCGGGCGCCTGCCGATCTGCAGGAGTGTCACGGCATCCCTGACCGGGCTCTCGACGTCCACGCGCGCCACCTCGGGGGCCACCCGGGCGATGGCGCGCTCGATCGACTCGGTGACGGTGATCCGCGACGAGGGGCAGCCGCAGGCCCCCTTCAGGCGCACCCGTACGACGCCGCCCTCCACGCTCAGCAGCTCGGCGGGGTGGCCGTCGAGCGCGGCCCGCACCCGCTCGGCGGTGGTCAGCGGGTGCAGGTCGTGCAGCACGAGCAGGCCCGCGACCAGCGGATCCTCCACCAGATCGCGCAGCGCGCCGGCCGCCCCGGCCTCGGTGACGATCGCCATGACGCGTTCGAGGCCCGCGCCGTACAGGCCGACGATCTCCCGCAGGAGTTCCTCCGCCGTGGCACGGATTTCGGAGTCCACCAGCGCACCGAGCAGCCGCTCGATCCGCTCGCCCGACACGGTCACGTCGTACGTCATGGCGTCCCCGCGAACGCGTGCGGGCTGTGCACCACGCGCAGTTGCCTGCCCCGGCCGAGGTACATGTGGACGCCGCAGGGCAGGCACGGGTCGAAGCTGCGGACCGTGCGCATGATGTCGATGCCCTTGAAGCTCTCCGGCGGGTTTTCCTCGAAGATCGGTGTGTTCTGTACCGCGTCCTCGTACGGCCCCGGCGTGCCGTTGAAGTCGCGCACGCTGGCGTTCCACGGCGTCGGCGGGTACGGGTGATAGTTGGCGATCCTGCCGTCCCTGATCACCATGTGGTGCGACAGAACGCCCCGCACGGCCTCGGTGAAGCCGCAGGAGATCGCCTCGTCGGGCACGGTGAACGGCGACCACGTCTGGGTGTGCCCCTGGCGGACCTCGCCCAGCGCCTGCTCCGCGAAGTGCAGCGCGCACGCGGCGGCGTACGCCTGGAAGTACGTCCTGGCCCGGTTGCGCTCGATGGCGTTGGACAGCAGCTCCCCGTTCCGCTGGGGGATCCGCCACTCGAAGGTCTTTTCCGGCCGGGTCGCCGTCCTCGGCAGGTTGATCTCCACGCTGTGCCCGGTGGACCGGACGTAGCCGATGTCCACCAGGCCGGACAGGGCGGTGACCCACAGGCGGGCGAGCGGCCCGCCGCCGGTGTCGAGCGCGAGCAGGTTCCGCCCGTCGAACCAGCGGGGCGACATCACCCAGCTGTACTTGTCGGTGAAGTCCCGCTTCTGCGGATGCGGGATCGTGTGCTGGTTCCACGGATGGCGGATGTCCACCGGGTTGCCCAGCGGGTCCTCGGTGACGAACGGCTCCCTGTCGGTCCAGTCGTCGTAGTAGGAGCTGCCCAGCAGGATGCGGATGCCGAGGTTGATGTCCACCAGGTCGTTGGTGACGAGTTTCCCGTCCACCACGATGCCCGGGCTGACGAACATCTTCCGGCCCCAGTCGTTCATGTTCCGGTAGTCGAAGTCGCAGTGCTCGGGGTCCTGGAAGCTGCCCCAGCAGCCGAGCATCACCCGCCGCCGGCCCACCTGCTCGTAGCCGGGCATCGCGTCGTAGACGAAGTCGAACAGGTCGTCGTGCATGGGGACGACCCGCTTCATGAACTCGACGTACCGCGTCAGCCGGGTGAGGTAGTCGGTGAACACCTGGACGGTCGCCACCGTCCCCACCCCGCCGGGGTAGAGCGTGGAGGGGTGCACGTGTCTGCCCTCCATCAGGCAGAACATCTCCCGCGTGGTGCGGCTCATCGCCAGCGCCTCGCGGTAGAACTCGCCCTCCAGCGGGTTCAGCGAGCGCATGATGTCGGCGATCGTGCGATATCCGTGGTCGGCCGCGTGCGGCGCCTCGGTGCGCTCGGCCTGCGCCAGCACGCCCGGGTTGGTCTCGCGGACCATCTTCTCGCAGTAGTCGACCCCGACGAGGTTCTCCTGGAAGATGTTGTGGTCGAACATGTACTCGGCCGCCTCGCCGAGATTGATCATCCATTCGGCGATGTGCGGCGGGCGCACGCCGTACGCCATGTTCTGGGCGTACACCGAGCAGGTGGCGTGGTTGTCGCCGCAGATCCCGCAGATGCGGCTGGTGATGAAGTGGGCGTCGCGCGGGTCCTTGCCCTTCATGAAGATGCTGTAGCCGCGGAACACCGACGAGGTGCTGTAGCACTCGGCGACCTCGCGGTTGGTGAAGTCGACCTTCGCGTAGATGCCGAGACTGCGACGATCCTGGTGATCGGGTCCCAGGCCATCTCGACCAGTTCGCGTTCCAGGGTCATCGCTAACTCCAGGGGGCCTTGTAGCCGGTGAGCAGCTCGCGGCCCTTCTTGTGCCACTTCGGCTCTTTGTCGACCGTCTTGAACGTGATGGTCCGCAGCGCGCGGATCACCGTGCCGTACGCCTCGCTCGCGGTCGAGGAGACGCGGGCGCCGGGCGGCTCGTCCATGAACGGCATGAACTTGTCGGGGAAGCCGGGCATCGTGCACGCGATGCAGATGCCGCCGACGTTGGGGCAGCCGCCGATGCCGTTGATCCAGCCGCGCTTGGGCACGTTGCACTTGACGACCGGCCCCCAGCAGCCGATCTTCACCAGGCACTTCGGCGAGCCGTACTCGGTGGCGAACTGGCCCTGCTCGTAGTAGCCGGCCCGGTCGCAGCCCTCGTGCACGGTCTGGCCGAACAGCCACGTGGGGCGCAGCATGTGGTCCAGCGGGATCATCGGCGCCTGCCCGGCGAGCTGGTAGAGCAGGTAGAGGATCGTCTCCGACAGGTTGTCCGGGTGGATCGGGCAGCCGGGCACGTTGACGATGGGCAGCCCGGCCTTCGACCGCCAGTCCCAGCCCAGGTAGTCGGCCACGCCCATCGCCCCGGTCGGGTTGCCCGCCATCGCGTGGATGCCGCCGTACGTCGCGCAGGTGCCCGCGGCGAGCACGGCGGTCGCCTTGGGCGCGAGACGGTCGAGCCATTCGCTGGTCGTCATCGGCTGGCCGGTGTCGGGGTTGTTGCCGAACCCGCACCAGTAGCCCTCGCGCTTGATCGACTCGTTGGGAATCGATCCCTCGATGACCAGCACGAACGGATCGAGCTCGCCTCGGTCGGCCTTGAAGTACCACTCGATGAAGGTGTCGGCGCCCTGCATGGGGCCGCACTCGAAGTCGATCAGCGGCCAGTGGACCGCGACCTTGGGCAGGCCGGGCAGCGCGCCGAGCACGATCTCCTCGATGCTCGGCTGGGTCGCGGCCGTGAGCGCGACCGAGTCGCCGTCGCAGCTCAGTCCGGCGTTTATCCACAGGATATGGACGACGGGCTCCTTCTGTCCGTCTGGCTGTCCGTCAGGCGCCGTCATCGCCGTCACCAGCTTCCATACGGGTCAAGGCCTGCTGGGTGAGCTCCCAGAGGGCGTGGTAGACGGTCGTCTGGGCCTCCTGGATCCGGTGGACCGAGGCCGAGGGGACCACGAACAGGTGGTCGATGGTGCCGAGCTCGGCCATCTGGCCGCCGCCGTAGCCGGCCAGCCCGACCGTGAGCATGCCGCGCCGTTCCGCCTCCTCGAACGCGGCGATGAGGTTGCGGGAGTTGCCGCTGGTGGACAGGCCGAGCGCGATGTCGCCCGCGAAGGCGGACGCGGCGAGCTGCCGGGCGAAGACCACCTCGAAGCCGATGTCGTTCGCCAGCGCCGTCACCACCGCGATGTCGGCCGTGAGGGCGAACGCGGGGAGGGGCCGCGCGGTTCCGCCGTTCATATGGCCGGGGTTCATGAAGAGCGTGGCCACGTCCTGGGCGTCGGTCGAGCTGCCCCCGTTGCCGAAGGCGAACAGCCGGGCCCCCGCCGCGAACGCCTCCGCCATCGCCTCGGCGCAGGCGGCGATCCGCTCCCCGTCGCGCTCCAGCACCGTCCGGCGCAGGGTGACGATCTCGTCGACCTTCTCCACCGTCGACTGGCGTACGGAGGTCATGACCGCGTCGAGGTCCGTGGACCCGGAGTAGAGGAAGGGGTACAGCGCCTCGATGTCGCTCACTGCCTCACCTCCCTCACGACCGCGATGGCCTCCTTGGCGTGGACCAGGACGGTGTCGCCGGGCTCGGCCTCCACCAGCGCGACGCTGACCACCTCCCGGCCCCGGCCGGTGTCGACGAGGGCGAGGTCCCGCTCCAGGAGCCGTACGACGGTCACCGCGACCGCCTCGTCCGAGCAGGTGATGCACGTCTCGTCGTGGCAGTTCATGGGATGACCCTCGGATCCAGCACGCCGGGCTGCTCGAAGAACACGTGCACCAGCTCCCAGAGGATGTGGTAGGTGGTGACGTGCACCTCCTTGACCACGCGGGGATCGGCGGAGCGCGCGATCAGGACATGGTCGACGGCCGGGCTGCGGCCGATCGGGCCGCCGTCGTCGCCGCCGGTCAGCGCCAGCGTGAGCAGGCCGATCCGGTGCGCCGTCTCCAGGCCCCTGAGCACGTTCACGCAGCCCCCGTCGGGCGAGATGCCCAGTGCGATGTCCCGCGGCGCGGCGAGACGGCGAAGCTGGTGCGCGAAGACCTCCTCCAGGCCCGCCGTCGCGGCGACCCCCGTGATCGTCGCCACGTCGCTCGTGAGCGAGAACGACGGCAGCGCCCGTTTGCCCACGATCACCGGGTGGACGAACTCCACGGAGATGTGCTGGGCGTCGGTGGCCGCCTCGCCGTTGCCGAAGACGATGAGCCTGCCGCCGCCGTGGAAGCGCGTCGCCATCGCGTGGCAGGCCCTGGCCACCACGTCGGCCTCGTCGGCCAGGCCGAGCGCCGGCCCCACACGACGGGCGAACACCTCCGGAACACGTGCAAGGACCGCCTGGTCCATCGCGGACCACTTCCCCCGGATCGCGTCTTCCCCGCAGGAAATCCCCTGGTTAACGACCGTACGCCGAGCCGTGACGGGGGGAATCAACAGATGTCGGTGATTTCGTAAAGACCACTAAGTCCGGACATGCCGATGGCCCCGGACGTGCCGGGGCCATCGGCGGGGTGAGGGGTCTAACCGACGCTTCTGCGGTGGTACACCCCCGCGGCCAGGGCGACGCCGACGGCGGCCAGGACGACCTGGATGATCAGCTGGATCCAGCCGAACCCGCCCGACGGGGCGACTCCCACCGCTCCGGCGATGGCCGTGCCGATGAGAGCGGCGACGATACCGATGATCACGGTCAGCCAGATCGGGATGGCCTGGCGCCCCGGAACGACCAGCCGGCCGAGAGCGCCGATGATGAGTCCGATGATTATGGCGGAGATGATGCCGCTGACGGCCATGCTGCCACCCTCCTTGTGTTCGGCTGCCTCCCTTCTGCCCAGGCGAAACCGGACAAAACCCGATAAATGGGATGATCAGGTACTTCCGGCGATGCGGTTCTCCCAGGCCCAGGCGGCGACCTCGACCCGGTTGCGCAGGCCGAGCTTGGCCTGGATGCCGGCCACGTGGCTCTTGACCGTGCTCAGCGAGATGAACAGTTCTGCCGCGATCTCCTGGTTCGTACGGCCCCGGGCGACGGCCCGGACGACTTCCAACTCCCGGTTCGAGAGCGGATGGTCCACCCGGCCGGAGTCCGGCAGACGAGCCGTCAGATGGCGCAGCAGTCGCAGGGTGACCGACGGGGAGACCAGGGCGTCCCCCTGGTGGGCGGCCCGCACGGCCTCCACGAGCAGGGCGGGGCCGCAGTCCTTCAGGACGAAGCCGGTCGCGCCCGCCCGCAGCGCGCCGTACACGTACTCGTCCAGGTCGAACGTGGTGACCACGACCACCCGCAGCGGGTCGGGCACGCCCGGCCCGGCCAGGGCGCGGGTGACCTCGATGCCGTCGAGCCGGGGCATGCGCACGTCCACCAGGCACACGTCCGGCCGCAGCCGCCTGGCCGCCTCCACGGCCTCGGCGCCGTCGGCCGCCTCGGCGACCACCTCGATGTCGGGCTGGTCCTCCAGGATCAGCCGCAGGCCGCCGCGGACCATCGCCTGGTCGTCGGCCACCAGCACTCTGATCGTCATCTGCGGTCACGCCCGGGGACGGGCAGGGTGGCGAGCACCGACCAGCCGGACTCCGAACCTGCCATCGGACGCGGCCCGGCGCGCAGCGTGCCGCCGAGGGCCTCGACCCGCTCGCGCATCCCGATCAGGCCATACCCGCCGCGCGGGTGGTGCCGCGAGGGGGTCCGCGGCGAGTCGTCGGCGACCTCGACGGTGAGCGTGTCGCGGTCCCGCTCCACGCTGACCGTCACAGAACGGGCGCTCGGGGCGTGGCGGGAGACGTTGGTCAGCGACTCCTGGACGACCCGGTAGACCGTGCCGGCCACCTCGGGCGGCCACGTCGCCGTCTCCTCCTCACCCGGCAGTCGCAGGCGCACCGCACGGCCGCCCGCCTCGAAGCGCTCGATCAGCTCACCCAGCCCGCCGAGCCCGCCGGGTGCGGGGGTGGCGGGCTCGTCCGGGTCGCGCAGCAGGCCGACGACGCGGCGCATCGCCGCCAGCGCGTCGGACCCGGCGGCCTCGATCTCGGCCAGGGCGTCGCCCGCCTTCTCGGGGCTCTTGCGCGCGACCAGGCGTGCGGCCTGGGCCTGCACCACGATGCCGGTGACGTGATGGGCGACGACGTCGTGCAACTCGCGGGCGAGCCTCAGCCGTTCCGCCCGGCGCACCCCCTCGGCGACGGCCCGCCTGCGGGCGTCGAGCAGCCGCGGGCACAGCCCGGCCACGACGGCGGCGGCCCAGGCCAGGACGTTCATCAGGGTGACCGATGGCACCCCGGCGGCGAGCGCGTGCGCCGTCAGCAGGCTGCCGGCGGCCACGGCCAGCCCGCCGGCCGCCACGCTGCAGGCCGTACGGACCGGCAGCGCCCTGACCGCCGTGCCGACCAGCACGGCCAGGCCGAGGGCCATCCCGGGACCGGGCTCGCTGGGCAGGTCGGCGAACCTGGCGGCCAGGACGGCGGTCGCGGCGACGGCCAGACCGGCCGCGGCCGCCCGTGCCGGGTCGAACCGGCGTGCCAGGGCGATCACGCACACCACCGCCCCGGCGGCGCAGTCGAACCGCCAGTAGCCGCCGCCCCAGCTGCCGGCGATCCGGGAGCCCCAGAAAACCAGCACCGCGGCGAACACGGCGCCCAGTCCGACGTCGGCCGCCCATCCCCCTACACGCACAGCAGCGAGGCTACGAGATCGGCCGCCCGCGCAGAACCGGCCGAAAGTACTGTTATCGGGATGGCGGTGCGGTGCTCTCCCGTACGACGAGGGTGGTCGCGAGCTCGACCCGATGCTGTTCGAGCCGCTCGCCGTCCGCCAGGGCCAGGACCATCCGCGCGGCGGCGGCCCCCATCTGCACGAGCGGCTGCCGTACGGTCGTCATGGGCGGCCCGGCCCATTGGGTGAACGACAGGTCGTCGAACCCGACGACGCTCAGGTCCTCGGGGATGCGCACCCCGGCCCGCCTGGCGGCCTCGTACACGCCGAGCGCCTGCAGGTCGTTGGCGGTGAAGACGGCGGTCGGGGGATCGGGCAGGCGCAGCAGCTCGGCCCCGTCACGCAGGCCGCCCTCCACGTAGAGGGTGCTGACCCGCACGAGCGCGGGGTCGACGGGCACGCCCGCGGCGTCCATCGCGGCGCGGTAGCCGTCGAGCCGCGCCCGGCAGCACGGCCACTGCGTCGGCCCGCTCAGCATCGCGATGCGGCGGTGGCCGAGGTCGAGCAGGTGGCGGGTCGCGGCCATCCCGCCGCTCCAGTTGGTGGCGCCGACCGACGGGGTCTGGTGCAGCGGCTCGCCGGTCGGGTCGAGCACGACCAGCGGGATCGAGCGGGTGGCGAGCTGCGACTGCTGCTGCACGGTGAGCTCGGAGAAGACCGCCACGACACCGGTGGGGCGGCGGGCGAGCACCTGCTCGGTCCACGCCCTGCCCGGGGTGAGCCGGCCCTGCATCTCGGTCAGCACCACGGCGAGCTCGCGCTCCCGCGCGACCTGCTCGACACCCTGGATGATCTCCAGCGCCCACAGGCTCTCCAGGGCGTGGAAGACCAGCTCCAGGATCGCGGCGGGCTCGCTGTCGCGGCGCCGGTAGCCGTGCTCCCGCAGCACCGCCTCCACCCGCTGCCGGGTGGCCAGGGCGACTCCCGCGTGGCCGTTGAGCACCCGCGACACGGTCGGCGCGGACACCCCCGCCAGGTGGGCGATCTCGGCCACGGTCAGCCTCTGACGCGGAAGCTCCCCGTCGAGGGCCGGGTCGGTCGAGGTCACGGCGACAGTCTATGGGCCTTCGCTCTCCTCCGGCTGGATCAGGCCGGCCGCGAGCAGCAGTTCGTGGGCGAGCCGGGCGGCGTGCTCGGGCCGGGCCCGCCCGGCCTCCTCCAGCGGCCCGCTCTCCAGGCCGCCCGCCAGCACCCGTACGGCCTCGGCGAGCGAGCGCACCTGCCGTTCCGTCGCGTCGAGCCTGGCCTTCAGCTCGTCGATCTCTCCGGGATTGGACATGCTCCAAGTCTTCCCCGGGCCCTTCGGCCCTACCGCGGACGGCGGCGGAGGCCGACGGTGAAAGACAGGGGATAGGCAGGGGTGACTGTCGTGTTCGTCGATCGTCGTGACGCCGGACTGCGCCTGGGCGAGCGGTTGCGCGGCCTCCCGGGGACGGAGGACGCGGTCGTCCTCGGCCTGCCGCGAGGGGGCGTGCCGGTGGCGTTCCAGGTGGCCAGGGCCCTCGGCGCCCCCCTGGACGTGATCGTCGTACGCAAGCTGGGCGTGCCGTACCAGCCGGAGCTGGGCTTCGGCGCCATCGGCGAGGGCGGGGTGCGGGTGGTGAACCCCGACGTCGTACGGCTCGCCAACATCACCCGCGCAGAGATGGCCGAGGTGGAGCGGCGCGAGCGGGCCGAGCTGGAGCGTCGCGCCCGCCGCTTCCGGGGCGGCCGCGAGCCGGTGGACCTGGCCGGCCGTACGGTGATCGTGGTGGACGACGGGATCGCGACGGGCGGGACGGCCCGCGCCGCCTGCCAGGTGGCCCGCGCGCACGGAGCCTCCCGGGTGGTGCTCGCGGTGCCGGTCGGCGCCCCCGAGACGATCGCGAGCCTGCGCAGGGACGCCGACGAGGTCGTCTGCCTGGACACGCCCGACCACTTCTACGCGATCGGCGCGTGGTACGACGACTTCACCCAGACGAGCGACGAGGACGTGGTCGATTGTTTGCGGCGCGCCGCAGAATAGGCCACAGAATAGGGACCATCGGCCCTGGTAGAGGGCGCGGCCGGGTGCGCAGCGTGGGATGGAGCGACTGTCAGCGGAGGAGGACGTGATGTCCACCACCCACCACGTGCACAGCCTTGACCACACGATGCAGACGACCAACCGATGGCTGGCCGCCGTCGCGGGGGCCATCGGCACCGAGGACCGGGAGTTCGCCCACCGCGTGCTGCGGACCTGGCTGCACGCCGTGCGCGACGGCCTCCCGGTGCCCGCCGCGGCGCACCTCGCCGCGCAACTGCCCGACCTGCTGCGCGGGATCTACTACAACGGCTGGGACCCCGCGGCGGTGCCGATCCGCCGGGACCGCGAGGAGTTCACCGCCCACTTCGCCGCCACCGGCCGCGTCGCCAACGCCGACGTGCCCAAGCTCGCCAAGGCGGTGACCTCCGTGATGTACGAGGAGCTGACGCCGGGGGTCGTCGACCACGCGCTCGGTCAGCTACCGAGAGAGGTGCGCGACCTGCTGGGTGGGCCCTGTTAGGTCGTCAGGGGCTCTCCGGGAACCGCTCCCAGTAGTGCTCGACGCGGGCGTCGGGCCCGGGGAAGAAGCACAGCGTCTCCCGCTCCTCGTCGAGCCATCGCACCAGGTAGGGGGGTGAGCCGTCGGTGTGGTAGAGCGCCACCACGATCCCGATGCGGCCCGCCCTGCCCCGGTGGATGCTCTCGACGATCAGGCGGTCGCCGACCGACGCCTTCATCAGCAGGACCCCCTTTCTTCAGCCGCTTCGTCAGCCGCCGACCGGGGTCGCGACCTCGGTCGTGATCGGCGTCCAGCGGTGTGCCAGGCGCTTGGTGAGGGAGGTCATGGTGGTGTACTCCAGGTCCTCCAGCGGCAGCCGGTGCGGCTCGAACGGGCCGTGGCGGCGCAGGTAGTCCATCACCTCGACGGCCTGCCGCCGGGCTCCGTCGAACGCCGGGTCGTCGAACATGTCGCGCGGGCCGATCAGCTTGCCGTCCTTGATCTGGAAGCCGAGCGCGACCACGCGCGGCGGGCCGTCGAACCGCGACGGGTGCGCCTGCCCGGTGGCCACCGGCATCAGCGGCGCGTGGTGCGAGCCGCGCATGCACCCCGCAACCGAGTAGGCGAAGGCGAACGGCTCCAGGGCCTCGCCCACGGCCGGCAGGCCCGACTGGCAGCGCACGATCATGACGGGATCGTCCTTGCCGACGTACCTCCCGGCGATCAGCGACAGCCGCTGGGTGCTGGTCGCGGCCGCGGTCATGCCCAGCGTCTTGGAGCGGACACCGTGGATCACGTAGCGTGCGGGGGCGCCGATGTACATCAGCATGTCGTAGAGGTCCGCCGGGCAGTCGAAGACGATGCGCCGGTCCTCGTGCAGGTCGTACACCTCGAACGCGAACCCGGCGTGCATCTTCTCGTCGATCACCAGTCCGGAGGTGTTGGACGGGTCGGCGAACATCCTGTACAGCGGGAGGTTCCACGCGCCCGGCTCGGTCTTGTCCGCAAGGAAGCACAGCACCGGTTCCGAGGGCCGCTCCTCGAACTCCAGTTCCGCGTAACCAGGGCCCATGCCGCGCAGGTTGCCGGAGAAGGCGTCCGACAGCAGGTCCTGGCCGGCGCCGTACAGGCCGAGTTCCTTGGCGAGGTGGGTGGTCGCCTGGAAGGTGTCCCAGGCGAAGGAGTGGATCAGCCCCGCCTCCTGGCCGTACGTGTGGGTCATGATGAGCGAGATGTCGTCCCCGCAGCTTTCGACGTGGCCGTCGATGAGGAGCCCGGAGGACTTCGCCCGCTCGATCTCCCGCCTCGCCTCGGCCATCAGCCGGGGATGGACGGCGGAGTGGCCGACGAACCCCCCTGTGTCGGCCTTGATGACGCTCAGCGTGATCATGGGGACCACCTCCACCTCCACGTTTATTCGGACTTGGGGGGATAAATAGGGCATAAGGTCACAAGCGGGGCGGACTTCCGTACGAGGGGGAGAGCCGGCCATGAAGATCAAAGAAGTCATGTCCACGCCGGTGGTCATCGTCCCCCCGATCACGCCGGTGCGGGACGTCGCGCGGCACATGGACTACTCGGGCGTCGGCTGCGTCGTGGTGTCGGAGGGACGGGGCATCGCCGGCATAGTGACCGACCGTGACCTCGCCGTACGCGTGCTCGCCCAGGAGGACAAGGACGGTGACACGCCGGTCGGCCGGGTGATGTCGGAAGACCCGGTGGTGGTGCGGGCGGACGACGAGGTCGAGGTGGCCTTCGACACGTTCCGCCGCCACTCCTTCCGCAGGCTCCCCGTGGCCGCCGAGGGGTCCGTGGTCGGCATACTGACGATCGACGACCTGCTCCTCCAGATGCACCAGCTCACCGCCGACCTGCTCACGCCGGTGGTCAAGGAGATCAGCGAGCCGCAGCATCAGAGCGACCAGAGCGACTAGATGTTCACGCCCCTGCAGCGTACGGCGGAACGCACGCCGCCCGGCCGCGACCGTCACATCGACCTGCTGCGCGCCGTCGCGATCGCGCTGGTGGTGCTCGGGCACTGGCTGGCCGTCGTCGTGACGTACGGCGATCGCGTCGGCGGCGGCACGGTCCTCGCGTTCGTCCCCTGGGCCCGGCCGCTCACCTGGCTGTTCCAGGTCATGCCGGTGTTCTTCCTGGTGGGCGGCTTCGCGGGAGCCGCCTCGCTCGGTTCCTACCGGCGGCGGGGCGGCGACGCGATCGGCTGGTTCCTGTGCCGCACCGACCGGCTGCTCCGCCCGACGACGGCGTTCCTGCTCACGCTGGGCGGCGCGGCCCTGCTCGCGGTCCTCCTGGGGGCCGACCCCGCCATCGTGGGCAGGGGAGTCTGGCTCGCCTGCCTGCCGCTGTGGTTCCTCATCGCGTACGTCACGGTCGTCCTGCTCACCCCGGTCCTGCTCGCGCTGCACCGCAGGGCGGGCCTCGCGGTGCCGGCCGCGTTCGCGGTCATGGTGGCGTTCGGCGACGCGGCACGGCTGCTCGGCGGCCCGGCCGTGTTCGGCGCGGCCAACTACCTGCTGGCCTGGGCGGCGGTCTACCAGCTCGGCATCGCCTGGCGGGAGGGGGCCCTGGCCGCCCGTCCCCGCGTGGCCGTGCCCATGATCGCGGGCGGCCTGGGGGTGCTCGTGCTGCTCACCGTCCCGGGGCCCTATCCGGTGAGCATGGTGGCCGATCCCGGTGACCGCCTGCAGAACACCTCGCCGCCGACGCTGGCGCTGCTCGCCCTGGCGGTCGCGCAGACGGGGACGGCCCTGCTCCTGCACGAGCGCGGCGGGCGCATGCTGCGCCGTACGTGCCCGTGGACGGCCGTCGTCGCGGCCAACTCCGTGATCATGACGGTGTTCCTCTGGCACATGACCGCGGTCGTGATCGCCGTGCCCGCCCTCTACATCACCGGCCTGCTGCCGCAGCCGCCTCCAGGATCGGCCGCCTGGCTGCTCCTGCGTGTGCCCTGGCTCGCGTTCCTGACGGCGACCCTCGCGGTCCTCGTCGCCATGTTCGCCTTCGTGGAGAGGCGTGGGGGCTCCTGCCCGGCGCCGGGCGCGGGGAGGGCGGGGGCCTGGACGGTAGTGGCCACCTTGGCGGGAACCGGCCTGGTCGTGGTGGGCCTGCTCGGCGCGGCGCTCACCGGCTCGGAGGGTCTGCCCACGGCGACGCTCGCCGTCTACCTCGTTTGCCTCGCCGCCTACCTCGGCGGCGCCGCGCTGCTGCGGGCCGCCCGATCGTCGCACCGGTCATGAGGGTGCCGGCGGACGACTGGAAGAGGATCGCCGGGCGGGTGCGCGAGGAGGCGAAGCGGGAGCGGCTGTCCCTGCTGGCCGCCGGCATCGCCTTCTGGGGGACGCTGTCGATCTTCCCGATGCTGCTGGTCGTGGTGTCGGTCTACGGGCTGGTGGCAGACCCTCGCGAGGCGGCCGGGCAACTGGCGTCGCTGACCCGGCCGCTGCCCGGGCCCGTCGCCCACCTGCTGGTCTCCCAGCTCTCCGCCGCGTGCGCACCGGAGAGAAAGGGCTCAGCGCCAATCTCGCGCTGAGCCTCGTCGGGCTGCTGTGGGCCTCGTCGAGGGCCGTCCAGGCGCTCATGCGGGGCCTGAACACCGTGTACGGAGGTCGGGAGAGTCACGGCCTCATCGGCACCCGCCTGCTGGCGCTGTTCTACACGGTCACCGCGATCGCCGGAGTGTCGGTTCTGCTGGCGCTCGTCGCCGCGTTTCCGGTGGTGCTGGGACACATCGGCCTCGGCCGGGTGGCCCGGGTGGCCGTCTCGGTGGCGCGCTGGGTGGTGCTCGTCCTGCTCATCGGAGCGGGGCTGGCGCTGCTCTACCGGTTCGTCCCCGGAAGCCGCAAGGAGTCGCGGTGGCGGTCGGTCGCCTGGGGGGTGGGGCTCGCCATGCCCGCCCTGGTGGTGGTCTCGGCGGGCCTGTCGGCCTTCGTGACCAGCTTCGGGCGCTTCAACCAGACGTACGGCGCGGTCGCGGCCGTGGCCGTGCTCATGCTCTGGCTCTACCTGTCCTCGCTGATAGTGCTGCTGGGCGCCGAGGTCAACGGAGCGATCGAGCGCCATATGGAGGACTTGTCCGGATAAATCCGTGTCAAGTGACCTTGGTTGGGCAGCAGTGGGGGCGTGTCCGACAGCGGCCTGTCCCCAGGAAGCGGCATCTCCAGCGTGTTCCCCTCGCTCCCCGGCCAGGGGGAGACGACGCCGGAGCAGACCGGCCCCTCAGCGGCCCCTGACGGCGTGAGCCGGCCGGGCGTCGACCGTGGAGATCCTGCCGGCGACGGTGTCGGCGACAGCGCTGTCAACGGTGCCATGGCCACCGATCAGCCGTTCGGCAGGCCGGGACGCCCACTGCGGAGCAACCCGTTCATGTTCGGCCTGACCGGCGCCCTGGGCGTGCTCACCGCGTGGCTCCTGGTCGAGGCGATCGCCAGCGCCGGCTCGGCGCTCGTGCTCATCGTGGTCTCGCTGTTCCTTGCCATCGGCCTCAACCCCGCGGTCGAGGCGCTCCAGCGGCGCAACCTGTCCCGCCGCCTCGCGATCACGATCGTGTTCGGGTCGGTCATCGCGTTCTTCGTGGTCTTCGGGCTCGCGGTCGTGCCGCCGCTCACGGAGCAGACGACCGGGTTCGTCCGGCAACTGCCCGACTACGTGCAGCAACTCCAGAACCACCCACTGATCCGCTCGGTGGACGAGCGCTACCAGATCCTCGACAAGATCCAGCAGTACGTCGCGAGCGGCGGGCTGGCCACCCAGATGTTCGGCGGCCTCCTCGGTGTGGCGAGCGTAATGATCAGCGCGTTGTTCAGCGCCTTCACCGTGCTCGTGCTCACGCTCTACTTCCTCGGGTCGCTCAACTCCATCAAGGAGACGGCCTACCGGTTCGTGCCCCGCTCACGCCGTACGCGGGTCCGCCTCCTCGGGGACGAGATCATCAACCAGATCGGCGGCTACGTCGCGGGCAACCTGATCATCTCGCTGATCGCCGGGGTGGTGACCTACCTGTTCCTGGCCATGCTGAAAGTGCCGTACGCGCTCGCGCTGGCCATCTTCGTCGCGGTCACCGACCTGATCCCGCTGGTGGGCGCCGTCATCGGCGCGGTCGTGGCCTCGGGCGTGGGTTTCCTCTCCTCGGTGCAGGTCGGCATCGCCTGCGTGGTCTTCTTCGTCGTGTACCAGCAGGTCGAGAACTACTGGATCTCCCCGAAGGTGTTCAAGTCGTCGGTCGACGTGCCCCCCGTGGCGACCATCGTCGGGGCCCTGCTCGGCGGGGCGCTGCTCGGCATCGTCGGGGCCCTGCTCGGCATTCCGCTGGCGGCGGCCCTGCTCCTCCTGGCCCGCGAGGTGGTGCTGCCCCGCCAGGACCGGCTGTAGCCGTCTTCGGAAGAGGGTGCCGTCGCGGTGCCCACTGAGGGAAGCTCGCGTCATGCGACTTCCGTACCGAATCGCGGGGCTATGGGTACGCGTGGCGTTGCTCGTCGTGCTGCTGTGGGGCGCTCTGGTGACCGTGCTCAGCATGACCCCGCGCGAGCGGACCCTCGCCGACTTCCACACGGCGCTCCGGACCGGGCAGGTCACATACGTCATCTACCACGGCACCCCGATGGATCTGCGGTGGTCGACGGGCCCTCTGTTCTGGTATCACGCCGAGCGCTCCGAGAACGGGGCCTACACCCCCCGCGAACTTCTTCGCGACCTGAACTCCACCGTTCCCCGTCCGGAGGCCGGGCTCGCTCACTCGCACGAAGGGTTCTTCTCCGGCTGGCCGTTCCGCGTGCCGTTCCACGGCGCGACCTGGCTCGTCGGCGGGGCCTGGTTCGCCGCACTCCTCACCATGATCGGTACGGGCCGGCCCAGGCTGGGAAACAGATGGGCCTGGTTCTGGCTGTTCACGGTGGGAGAGGTGGGCGCGATGCTGTTCCTCCTCCTCGAACCCCGATCGTTGTGGTACGGGCTGGAGCCGCAGGAGCCGGTTCCCAACCCGATGGGCGGAGGTCGTGGCTGCGCTCTGGCTCTCTGCCTCGGCCTGGCGATCCCCGTCCTCATCGCGGTCGGGGTCTCCCACGTGTTCCACACCCTGCTCGATCTCCTGCCCACCATCCCGTGAGCTTGTAGCTCCAACAATTCGCGTCTGCGCGGTTGCTCAGAGTGAGCGTACGGGAGAGAATTAAAACAGAATTTCGAATTGCACGAGGAGGTGTCATGGACCTGTTCGACTCTGGTCCCGAGCGCCTTCGTCGTTCGAATAGCTCTGATAGCTGCTCTGATGGCTCTGACGGCTGGTGGGACCGGTTGACCTCCGGTTCTCCGTTGTGGTCGTCCGAGGGCTCAGCCGCCCGCGAGCATGCGAGCCAGGACACCAGCGGCGGCGCGCCCGGTGCCGTCGGCGCTGACAGTGCCGGTCGGGACAAGGGCCGGTCGTCGTGGGTGTTGGTTGGTTCTCTTCGTGAGACGGCGCAGGAGTTGGCGCTGACTCCGCTTCCGGATGATGTGGACATCTGCCTGGCCGAGGCCGAGGAGTTGATGTTCGCCCGGGATCGGATCACTTCTGCTCTTGCGGATCGGGTGGGTCGGGTGCATGGTGCGGGGCAGGCCAGGCAGCATGGGCATGCCTCGACCCGGAGTTGGTTGCGTACCGCCGGGGGGATGAGTGTGCCGGGTGCGGGGCGGCTGCTGACGGTGGCGGTGGAGTTGGCCCGTCTGCCGCGGGTGCGTGCGGCGTTCGCCGAGGGGCGTTTGTCGGCGGGGGTGGTGGAGGCGATCTGCACCGCCATCGCGGAGTTGAGCGATGAGCAGGCCGCCCTGGCTGAGCCGATTTTGCTGGAGTTGGCGGGTAAGGCGGGTCCGGCGGAGGTGGCCAAAGCCGGGCGCTATCTGCGGGCGGTGCTGGACCCTGATGGGGAGGAGCGGGATGAGCAGGCCGATTATGCGCGGCGGTTTCTGCGGGTCCGTCCCACCCGGGGTGGGGGGTTGGAGGGGGAGTTTTGTCTGCCGCGTGAGGCCGCTGCCCGGTTGCGGGCTTTGCTGGATGCCTATGCCAAACCGCGTGCGGAGGGTGATGACCGCCCGCTGCGGGTCCGCAATGCCGATGCGTTCATCGCGCTGCTGGAGCAGGAGATCGCCACCGAACTCCTGGTCCTGGTCAACGCCGAATCCCTCCC
>NZ_MWJN01000125.1:0-24895 GCF_002027145.1 Microbispora sp. GKU 823
TCGACTCGCTGGTCGTCGAGCCCGACGAGACGTGCCGCCCAAGGCCCCTCGATCAGCCCCTTGCCCTCCAGCTCCATGCCGAGTTCCACGAAGAACGCAATGGCGGCTTCAAGGTCGTCGACGACAATGCTGACGTTGTCCATCCGCTGGATCGCCATGGTGATCCTCCTTCGTCGCGCGGCCGCCCGTCGTGGCCGCTGGCGTACCGGAGACGGAGCCGGCGCCGCGTTCTCGACACCCGGGTCCCGAGATTTTCCTTCTGGCGCCCACATCGCCGAACGAGAACGCTCGCACCCCTCCTCTGGTACGACAAAGGGCCCTCTGTGGGCTAAAAACCTCTCATTCAGTCCTATACCGACAGAAGGTGAATTCTGTCCGGTATAGGTCGAAGCGGTGGCCCTAACCGAGGTGCCGTTCGAAGAACCGTAGCGAGCTGTCGGTCTCGAACTCGGGGATCTCCCCGTGCCTGCCGGGGTTGGCGTGCAGCGTCTTCTCGGCTGAGGCCAAGGCGTCGAAAAGCGCCAAGCCGTGGGCCCGCGGCACCCGCTCGTCGTCCCACTGCAGCAGGAACTCCACCGGGACGGTGATCCGCGCGGCGGCCTCGGCCGATGCCAGGGCCCCGCCCAGCCCCAGCACCGCAGCGCGGATCCGGGGTTCGGCGGCGACGAACGGGACGCCGAGACCGCACCCCAACGACACGCCCCAGTAGCCCACCGGGCCGGCGCCGACGTGCTCGAGTCGCTGGAGCGCCGTCAGCACCGCCCGCCATTCCGGGACGGTCTGGCGGGCCACGAGCGCCTGGAAACCGGCGATCAGCGGAGCCGGCTCCTCCCCCGCCACCACGCGAGCCTGGTTCTCGGTCGCGATCTTGTCGTACCTCTCGTCCTTCGGCCGGTCGCCGTGGCCGGGCACGTCCACGGCCGCCACCGCGAAACCACACTCGGCCACGAAGCGGCGCGCGCGGGCCATGACGTCGGGGGCCTTCTTGTGCTGCCCGCCGCCGTGTCCCATCAGGATCAGGGGACGAGCCCCGGCGGCGCCTTCCGGCGTCCACAGCACACCGGGGATCTCGCCGAGGGTGAAGAGTTGTTCGGTGACGCCGTCGGACGACGTCCGGGAGATGAAGCGCAAAGCGTTTCACGCCTTTCGGGATGCCTTCTGCGGGCACTCCCCCTAGGCGATGCGAAGGAGGGAGTCCCGACCTGTCACAGCGTTGATCGGTCTCACCTCCTCAGTTCGCAGCGATGTGCGGTGACGGCGAACTTATCACGGACCTCGCAGGGCGGGCTTGCCCCCACCATGTCACAAATGGATACAGATGCGGTGTTGCCGCATTCTTGAGGTGGCGATAACGTGAACCCCGTGACTGCCGGGTCGGCCATGGGCCACAAGCGAGTGAGGCACCCGGCCACGGCGTGAGGGCCGGGCGGGCGCGAGGCCCGCCGCATCTCCGACCTCCTGATCTGAAATTCCCTTCACCGCGTATCGGCGCGCCCCGCGGCGTCGGCGGAATCGCCGCCACGTCACCCCTTTGCCGCCGCGCGCGTTTTCGCCGTTCCTTCACAACCGCCGGCCCTCATGCGGCGAGGCGGTCGATTCGCCATGCCCGGAACAAGAAAGCAGAGAATGCCGTACGACTTCAACCAGCAGATCATCCAGGAATTCCGCGCCAACCGTGGAAGAGTGGGCGGCCCTTTCGAGGGAGCCAGGCTGCTGCTCCTGACCACCACCGGCGCCCGCTCGGGGGTCCGCCACACGGTCCCCCTCGGTTACCTGCATGACGAGGGGGGCCGCATGCTGGTCATCGCCTCGGCCGGCGGCGCGCCGCACCACCCGGCCTGGTATCACAATCTGCGTGCCAACCCTCACGTCACCGTGGAGACCGGCGTCTTCACGATCGAGGCCGAGGCCACCGTCCTGGAAGGCGAGGAACGCGAGCGGCTCTTCGCCCGCGCCGTGGAAGCCGACTCCGGCTGGGCCGACTATCAGGCGAAGTCCGGCCGCGTTCTGCCTGTCGTCGCGTTGACCCCGCGCTCCGGTTCCTTCCCGGAGCAGCCGGAAGGCGACCCTCCGCCCTGGTACGAGGACCGTCTGAACGTCATGCGCGTCCCCGCCACCTCCGACGATCACGCGGCCGTGATGGCCGCGATCCGGGCCTTGCTCACCCGTGCTCCGGCGCTCGCCGCCGACGTGACGCCCGCGCTCGCTCATACCGGAGGCGTTCCAGGAGTGTGGGTCAGCGCCGCCGGAGGCTCGGCCACCGTGGACGGCGTCACGCTGTACGTGCACGGGGGCGGCTTCGAGCACAGCCAGCCGGCGCTGGAGCCTCTCATGGCCTGCCGCCTGTCCCAGGCCACCCGGCGTCCCGCGTTCAAGGTGGACCAGCGCCTGGCCCCCGCCCATCCGTACCCCGCCGCCTTGGACGACGTCGTGGCCGTCTACAGGAGCCTGCTCCGGCAAGGCGTTCCCGCCGATCGCATCATCATGTGCGGCGAGTCGTCGGGCGGCACGCTCGTCCTGTCGGCGCTGCTTGCGCTCAAGCAAGCGGGCGATCCCCTGCCCGGCGCGGCCGTCGCGATCTCCCCGCTGACCGACCTGACTCTGTCCAGCCGGTCCCTGGACTCCAACGACGGCCGGGATGTGATAAATCGCCGTGTCGCCGAACATGTCACCGCGCAGTATCTGGCCGGGGCCCGCGCCGATCAGGCTCCTCAGTCTCCGCTCCATGGCGACCTGCGCGGCCTGCCTCCGCTCCTGCTCGTGGCCGGGACCGCGGAGGTGCTGTTGGACGACACGCGCCGCTTCGCCGCGGCCGCCTCGGCCGCCGGTGTCGACGTGACCTTCGACCTGTACGAGGGCATGCCGCACGCCTTCCACGCGAGCGTGATGGCGCAGGACCCACCACCCATCGCCATGACGTTCCTGCGCCGCCTCACCGACTGGATCGCTGAAACCCAGGCAACAGGCCGGGGCGACTCCTCGTACTCCAAGTTAGATTCCTAGGAATATAGTGTTCAGGAAGCTACTTACGGCGGGAGTACCCATGAGCAAGGAACAGCGCGCCCAGGTCGACGCGATGATGCGACAGCCGCGGCCCGAGGGCCCCCGGTCGGTCGAGGCCCTCCGGGCCGGATTCAAGGCGCTGATGGCCCAGATGATCGTGCCCGACGACATCCGCGTCACGCGGACAACGCTGGGCGACCGGCCCGCACTGCATGTCGAGCCCGACAACGGGCGTCGCGCCGGGACGATCCTGTACTTTCACGGCGGCGGTTGGGTTTTCGGCTCTCCGGAGACCGCCCTGACGCTGACGGGAAACCTGGTGGCCAGGACTGGCTTTGGGGCGTACTCGGTGGATTACCGGCTTGCCCCCGAGCATCCGTTCCCGGCTGCGATCGAAGACACCCTGGGCGCCTACCGCGCCCTCCTCGACAGCGGCAAGGATCCCTCGGCCGTCGCGTTCGTCGGCGACTCCGCCGGCGGCGGCCTCAGCGTCACCACCTGCCTCGCCGCGCGCGACGCAGGTCTTCCGCTGCCCGCCGCCATCGTGGCGTTCTCCCCGGGCCTCGACGCCACCCGGACGGGCGAGAGCATGGACACCAAGGAAGGCATCGACCCGATCTTCACCCGGGAGGCGGTTGAACACACCGGGGCCATGTACCTCGCCGGAGCCGACCCGCACCAGCCCCTCCTCAGCCCGGCCGTCCTCGCCGATCTGACCGGCTTCCCCCCCGTTGCTGCTCCAGGTGGGCACCAACGAGCTCCTGCTGGACGACTCCACGCGCCTGGCCGCGCGGGCGCGGGCGGCCGGAGTGGATGTCATCCTGGACGTCACCGCCGACGTGCCGCACGTGTTCCAGTCGTTCGCCGGCGTCCTGGACGAGGCTGACGAGGCACTGGACCGCGCGGCTTTCTTCCTCGGCCAGCGCATTGGCGCCGGGGGCAGGGTTCGCACGTCAGCGGAGTAGGTCCGGCCCCGGCCCTGTGCTTTCGCCTCGGATCTCTCGGGCCGGTTCAGGTCCGGTCCGGGACCGCCTGTTTGCGGGTGGGTGCCGACGCGTCGTCGGGGACGGGGTGTGCGGTCTTCCGGCGGGTGCCGAGTGTGAGGAACAGCGAAGCCGCTGTCAGTGCCACACCGAACCAGACGACACCCGTGACGCCCAGGTGATCGGCGAAGAGCCCGCCGAATAGCGCCCCGAGGGCGATCGAGGTGTTGTACGCCATGGTGTTGAGTGACATCGCGGCTTCGAAGGTATCGGGAGCAGCGGCCTGCGTCATGTTGACCTGGGAGAGCTGGACGACGCCGAAGGAAACGCCCCAGAGGATCAGCGTGACGATCGATCCGGCCTGCCCGTGAGCGATGGTGAGCAGCAGTAGCAAGGAGATCACGAGTCCTACGCAGCCGGCGATGAAGCTGCCCCGCGAATCTCTGTTCACCGTGTATCCGGCGACGAAGTTCCCGGCCGCGCCTCCCGCGCCGTAGACCATCAGCGCCGCGGTGATGAAGAAGGGCGTGGCGGACGTGCTTTGCTCCAGGTAGGGGCGCACGAATGTGTACGCGCCGAAGTGGCCGAGCACGAAGAGTACGACGGTGAACAGCACCAGACGCAGCGGCACGTTCTTCAGCGGGAGCCCGAAGACTTCCCGCACCGAGACCGCGTTCGTCGACGGCAGCGATGGGATGACGGCGGCGACCGCGAGGAACACCAGCATGCTGAGGCCGGCCCAGATGAGGAACGTCGTCCGCCAGTCGGTCAGGCTTTCCAGCACCGTCCCCAGCGGTATCCCCACGACCGCGGCGACCGAGATGCCGGACATCACGATGGCGGCCGCCCTGCTCGCGTGGCGTGGCGGAACAAGGCGCATCGCCATGCTCACGCCTATGGCCCAGAACACCCCGCTGGCGAAGCCCATGATGAGCCGTGTTGTCAGGACCAGCGGATAGTTCGGCGAGATGGCGGTGATCGTGTTTCCCAGAGTCAGTATCGCCAGCAGCGTGGACAGCAGGACGCGCCGGTTGACGCGCCTGGTCCAGGCCACGATGAAGGGCACGCCGAGCCCGGCTGACACGCCGTACAGGGTGACCATCAGCCCGGCGGCGCCCAGGGATATGCGCAGGCTCGTGCTCACCGGGGTGAGCAGGCCGACGGGCATCAGCTCGGTCGTGAGGAAGGCGAAGAGGCTGGCGGTGATCGCCGCGACGCCGAGCCATGATCTCAAGGTCGAGTGCGGGTGTGTGTCATGGGTGACCATTGGTGTTTCTTTCTGGTGGTTGATCAACCGCCTGCCGGTGGCACCTGGCACTCGGCGGGGCGGAAGGAGTCGGCGGCGGCGCAGGGCCCGGTGGCCGCCGACATCAAGGGTGCGCGACGACCGATCGATGAGTCCAACACATACTTTTCATCGGTATCGATCGTGGTTCACTATGGTTGGGTGGAGCTGCAGCAGCTGAGGTACGTCGTGGCAGTCGCGGAGACCAGGAACTTCACGCGGGCGGCCGAGCGCTGCCGTGTGGTGCAGTCGGCGCTCAGTCATCAGATCGCTGCTCTGGAGCGGGAGCTGGGCGCGCGGTTGTTCGAGCGGACCAGCCGGCGTGTACGGCTGACGCCGGCCGGAGAGGCGTTCCTCGCCGCGGCGCGGGAGTGTCTGGAGGCCGCGGACCGCGCGCGGGCCGAGGTGGCGGCCGCCGCCGGGGAGATTCGCGGGCGGCTCGCCGTCGGCACCATCCCGACGGTGGCGGCGGTCAATGTGCCGGTCGCCTTGAGGGACTATCGCCGGCGCTATCCGCGGGTGCATATCACGCTTATCGCGGCGGGCAGCGGAGAGCTGATCGAGCGGGTCCGGCAAGGCGGTGTCGACGTCGCGTTCCTCGGTCTGCCCCCGCGCATGGAACCCAAGGGCGTGGAGAGTCGCCGTCTCGGCGGAGGCGAGCTGGTCGCCGTGGTCGCACCTGATTACCACCGGGCGGAGAACGAGGTGGACCTGCGGAGCCTGGCGGACGAACCGTACATCGACTTCCGTGCCGGCGCTGCCGGTCGAGCGCAATCGGACGAGGCCTTCGCGGCAGCGGGGGTGCGACGTGAGGTGCCCTTCGAGGTGTCGTCCGCCGACCTCATGGTCGATCTGGTACGACAGGGCCTCGGGGTGGGCTTGCTGCCTGCCGCGTACGTGCCGCGCTTTCCGGATCTGCGTGTCATTTGTCTCCGCGATGCTCCCACGCGGGTGGAGTACCTGATCTGGGACAACCGGCCGTCTCCGGCGGCCACGGCCTTCCTTGAGATGCTCCGCGCTGATCCTCCGGGCTCCGCGTGATCAGCCACTTCTGGCGAGCTGAGCCGTCGTCGACCGCGCTCTAATGGGAGTTACATGCTTACAATGCAAGCATGATCTTATCCTCTGGCAGTGCGGCCCCTGAAGCGGCGCTGACGTGATCGTCGAATACATCCGTTACCGCATCGACCAGCAGGACGCGGAAGAGTTCGAAGCCGCCTACGAACGCGCCGCGGTGCCCTTGGCGGCCGCGCCTCAGTGCGTGGACTACGAGTTGTCGCGATGCGTCGATGAGCCCGAGTGGTACATCCTGCGCATCACGTGGACCTCGGCCGAGGATCACCTGCAGGGTTTCCGTGATGGCGAGCATTTCGGGGCGTTCTTCTCCGCGATCAAACCGTACGTGCGGCAGATCGAGGAGATGCGGCACTACGAGCGCACCGCCGTGCGTGGCACCGGCTCCTCGGTCCCCAGCCTGTACGACTGGGCGGGCGGCACCGAGGCGTTCGAGCGGCTCACCGAGACGTTCTACGAGCAGGTTCTCAAGGACGACCTGATCGGTCCCCTCTTCGCCCACATGGACCCGGGACACCCCAGGTACGTCGCGATGTGGCTGGCGGAGGTCTTCGGCGGTCCGTCCCGCTACACCGACGAGCGGGGCGGCTACCACCACATGCTGGTCCAGCACCTCGGAAAGGCCATCACCGAACCTCAGCGCCGCCGCTGGGTGAATCTCCTCATGGACGCCGCGGACGTGGTCGGCCTGCCGGCGGACCCCGAGTTCCGCGCCGCCTTCGCGAGCTACATCGAGTGGGGCACCCGGCTCGCCTTCGCCAACTCCCAGCCCGGTGCCCGGCCTCCGCGGCAGGCTCCCGTCCCCCGGTGGGGTTGGGGCGTGGCGCCGCCCTACTTCCCTACCTCGTGATCGTCAGGGCCGTGGTCCGACCGCTTGGCGGGGGTGACCCTCGCCAAGCGGCGGTACCGCGCGTTCACGGGAGGGGCACGCCGAGCTGGGACAGCAGCTCCAGCTGGTCGAAGTACAGGCGCAGGCTGATGATCAGTCCGTTCTCGACGGTGCAGACGTAGCAGCAGCGAAGGTTCAGCGGGCGGCCCGTCGGCGGGATGACCCTGCCGCCTGGTCCCCGGTAGCGCCCCTTGTGGGTGCCGATCAGCACCAGTTCGTCGACCGTCATGTCGTCGACGTCGAACGATTCCAGAAGCACCGTGTGCACGTCCGGAAAGGCCGCCCAGAACTCCTCCAGGTAGGAGCGTAGTTCCTCACGGCCCTCGGCCATGCCTTCCGGGGCGAGGAACGCCCCGTCAGGGCTGACCGTGCCGAGCAGCGCGTCGATGTCATGCGCGTTGAACGCGGCGTTGTATCTGTCGCGCACCCGGCGGGCTTCGCCCACGATGCCGGCCCTCCCTCCCGATGGATGCCCTCGGAACCCCGGAGGCTGCTCACAACCATTGTCCGCCGTGTCCTGGTCTCGTACGGTGAAGCCGCCCTGGTCGTCGAAGGTCACCGTGTGGACCGCGTCGAATCCGTCCGACAGTCGTGGGCGGCGGAGGCGTTTCACCGTGGCGTGGATGCCGATCTCGGGCACTCGCGCACGGCCGGGTCGCCGCGTGTTGCGGTCCAGGGAGGCGGTGAGGTCGGGAGGGAACCAGTAGGCCACGACCCGGGCGCCGTGTTCCTTGGCCGCGACGATGAGCGGGCCCCACTCCTCCGGGGAGGGGTTGGTGTTGTCCACGGCGACGTTCCGCCCCTCCCCCAGGGCCTCGGCGATGACCCGGAGCTGGCGTCGCTGCCGGTGGCGGGCGTTCGGCCAGTTGTCCTTGCTGACGTGGGCGTGGGTCGCCGCCAGGCGCCGGCGGTAGAAGGTGGTCTTGCCCGATGCCTGCAGCCCGACGAGGACGGCGACCTCCGGGGTCGTCATGACCGAGGGTTTCGTGCCGGGGTCATACCTCATCCTCCCCCGGTGACGTCCCGGCGGGAGCGGGGCCGCGTTCCGGTCATGTCTGGTGGTCGGTCAGGATCTCGTCGATCACGTGGAGCTGTTCGGCGGCCTGTGCCTTGTCCGTGTCGATGACCCCGGCAAGGACGATCAGCGCCTTCCACAGCGCCCATCCCCTGGCCCGGGCCCAGGTGGCGGGGTCCTGGCGTACGGTCGCGCGGAAGGCCTTCCTGCTCTCCCCCGCGAACATGGTCCACGCGATGACCAGGTCGCATGCGGGGTCGCCCACGCCCGAGGTCCCGAAGTCGATGACGGCGGTCAGCCGCCCCTCCCTGACCAGCAGGTTTCCGCTCGCGAGGTCGCCGTGGAACCACACGGGCGCGCCCTGCCAGGTCGCCTTGAGCGCGGCGTCCCAGACGGCCGTGGCCCGCGCGGTGTCGACGCGGCCGTCGAGCGCGGCCAGGGTGCGGCGGGTCTCGTCGTCGTAGTGGGCCGGGGATGCGCCGCGGTGGAAGCTGTGGGCACCGGCTCGCGGCCCGTCCGTGGCGTCGGCACTCTGCAGGGCGAGGAGGAATTCGGCCACGGCGACGGCGAACGCGGGGAGGTCGTCGATGCGGCCGGCGGAGGCGGTCTCGCCCTCCAGCCACCTGCGGACGGACCATTCGAACGGGTATCCCGCCCCCGGTGCGCCCTTGGCCAACGGCTCGGGCACGGCGACGGGTAACCACGGTGCGAGGACCGGCAGCCATCGGTGTTCCTTGTCCACCGCCGGTGCGTAGCCGGCGGCGGTCGGGAGCCGGACCGTCATCTCCTCGCCGAGGCGGTAGGTGCGGTTGTCCCAGCCGTCGACCTGGACCGGTGTGACGGGCAGGTCGCGCCACTGCGGGAACTGGTCCGCGATCAGTCGCTTGACCAGTGCCGCGTCGATTCCGGCGCGTCCGTCGGGGGGCAGGTGGTCGGTCATCTGGGGAGTGTCGCCGCCGTTCCCGTGGCCGTGCAACGGGATTTCCCCGCGCCGGGTCTCGTACGATCACGGCATGGCGGAGCTCGACCGGCACCATTCCCAGGGGTACGAGCAGGAGGGGCGTGAGCCGGGTGGGCCGCTCCCCCACTCCAGGGAAGACTTCGATGTCGCCGCGTACGTGCGGCGGGTCAGGGGCGGCCCCTGTTTCGTCTGTGCGGTGGTGGCGGGCGACCCCGCGTACGACTTCGAACAGGTGGTGTTCGAAGACGATGAGCACATCGCGTTCCTCGACCGTTACCCCACGCTGCCGGGGAAGGTTCTGGTGGCGCCGAAGGCCCACGTCGAGCATGTGGTGCGCGACCTGGACGAGGAGGCGTACGTGCGGCTGATGCGGACGGTGCGCCGGGTCGCCCTGGCGGTCGAGGCGGTCGTCCCCTCCGAGCGTACGTATCTGCTGTCACTGGGCAGCGGGCAGGGCAACGCGCATCTGCACTGGCACGTCGCGCCGCTGCCGCCCGGGACTCCGTACGAGCGGCAGCAGTTCCACGCGCTGATGACGGAGAACGGGGTGATCCCGTGGTCGGTCCGGCAGGCGGCCGGCCTCGCGGAGAGGTTGCGCGCGGCGCTCGCCGGTCCGGCCGGAACGTGTTTCCCGGAGGCGGACGAGGAGGAGCTGACCGGGGGCGGGGTCAACCGGGTCGTCCGGGTCGGGGGCACGGTGCGCCGGCCCGCCCGCCGGTGGACGCCGGCGGTGCACGCTCTGCTGGATCATCTGGCGGCGGCCGGGTTCGGCGGCGCGCCGAGGGCTCACGGGTGTGACGGCGAGGGGCGGGAGGTGCTGGATTTCCTCCCGGGCGAGGTGCCGGACTATCCCCTGCCGCCGTACGCGATGGCGGATGAGGCGCTGTCGGGTGTGGGGGCGTTGCTGCGGGACTACCACGACGCGACGGTGGGCTTCACGCCTCCGGAAGGCGCCGAGTGGTACTTTTCGCCGCGCGCTCCGGCGGAGGTCGTGTGCCATGGTGACGTGGCGCCGTACAACTGTGTCTTCCGGGAGGGGCGGCCGGTGGCGTTCATCGACTTCGACACCGCGCATCCGGGGCCGCGGGTGTGGGACGTGGCCTATGCCGCGTACCGGTTCGTGCCGTTGCATGATCCCGGCCGTGACGGGAGCGCTCCCGGGGTGGAGGAGCAGGCGCGGCGGCTGCGCGTGTTCGCCGACGCCTACCGGCTCGGCGTGGCGGACCGGCAGGTGCTGGCGGAGACGGCGCGGGCCCGGCTGGGGCATCTGGTCGCGCACATGCGTGCGGAGGCCGCGGCGGGTCATGAGGCGTTCGCCGCTCATGTGGCGGAGGGGCACGATCTGCTGTATCTCACCGACAGCGCGCATATCGCGCGTCATGAGGCGCTGTTCCTGGCGGCGCTTTCGTCGGAGGGGCCGGGCGGCAGGGTGGGGATGTCGGCGGGGTAGAGCGAGAGCAGCAGCCCGTACGGCTCGCCGGCCGGGGGGCGGGGTGCGGCCGGGAGGGGGCAGGAGGTCGCGGAGACGGGCGATGAGCGCGTGGGCCTCCTGCTGGGTGAGCCAGAGGTGGTTCAGCAGGGTGTGTTCGGCCTGGCCCGGCCGGGCGGGCAGCATCTCGGCGAGTGCGGCTCTGACGAGGAAGTCGGGGCCGGCGGCGGCCTCCTCGTGCAGCCGGAAGCCCCGGCTGACCAGGGCGAGGGTCTGTTCGGTGCCGCCGCGTACGTGCCGGGTGCCGGCGAGGCGGACGATGCCGGCTTCGCGTAGGACGCGGACGTGGTAGGCGATGGTGCCCTTGGCGGCACGCAGTGCCGCGGCCAGTTCCCCCAGTGTGGCGGGGCGCTGGCGGAGCAGGTTGACGATGCGGTGACGGACGGGGTGGCCGAGAGCCTTGAACTGGGCGGGGGTACGTAGCTCCAGTAGGTCGGGGTCGTGGGCGGGGTGCTCCCCCGTCGTCGTCTCGTCGTTCACGGGAGAAAGTGTCGAGGATGGTCGACGCTTTGACAAACGGGCGAGCGGGCCAGCAGAATCGCCGGGCCGGAAGCGTCGAAAAGTATCGACGCTTGATGTGTCACATGGAGGAAGCCGATGCCTCATTCGACGGCGTACGTCGTCACCGACAGGCCCGAGCGCTACATCAGGCAGCTCGTGTCGCACATGGGCCACAAGGCGGAGACCGTGCTGGGCGGCGACGGCCGGGCGGTGATCGAGCTGCGGTCCGGGCGTTGCGTGCTGCGGCCGTGCGCCGGCGGGTTCGAGATGATCGCGACCGCGGCCGCCGAGGAGGCGCTGCTCGGCGTGCGGGACGTGGTCACCCGTCACCTGCTGCGGTTCGCCACCCAGGAGGAGCTCGTGGTCGACTGGTCGCCGCCGGTGGGGGGGCGACGCGGCGTGGGCCCTGTCCCCCCGTCGTGGACGACTACCTGCTCACGCACTGCTCTCCGGTGGACGAGGTGCTGCGGGATCTGGTGGTCAGGACGCGGGAGGAGACGGGCGGCGCGGCCGGTATGCAGGTCTCGCACGACGAGGGCGCCCTGCTGACGATGCTGGCGCGGATGTCGGGCGCCCGCCTGGCGCTGGAGGTGGGGGTGTTCACCGGCTACTCCTCCATCTGCATCGCCCGGGGGCTGCCGCCGGACGGGCGGCTGCTGGCGTGCGACGTGAGCAGGGAGTGGACGTCGATCGCCCGGAACTACTGGGAGCGCGCGGGGGTGGCCGACCGCATCGACCTGCGGATCGGGCCGGCGCTGGAGACGCTGCGCGCGCTTCCGGCCGAGCCGGTGGTCGGTTTCGCCTTCATCGACGCCGACAAGGTGAGCTACCCGGACTACTACGAGGAGGTGGTCACGCGGCTGAGCCCGGGCGGGCTCGTCGTCCTCGACAACGTGTTCCTGGGCGGGCGCGTGTTCGACCCGGCCTTCCAGGACGAGGCGCAGGTGGCCGTACGCGGCCTGAACGAGACGATCGCGCGGGACAGCCGGGTGGAGTCGGTGATGCTGCCGGTGCGTGACGGTGTCACGATCGCCCGGCGGGTGGGCTGACCCGCGGGGGCTCCCGAATCGCCCCCGGGGTCAGGCGCGGGGGGCGACCGGCGCGGGCAGGCCCATGCCGAACAGGCGGGCGTCCACCTCGTCGAGGGCCAGGCGCAGCGCGCCCAGCGCGACGCTCTCGGCGCCGAGGGTGGAGGCGCGGATCTCGGGGACGCGCAGGCAGGTGCGGCCGAGTTCGCGGGCCAGCGGGCCGAGGATGAGGTCGGCGGAGCGGGAGAAGCCGCCGCCGAGGACGACGACCTGCGGGTCGAGGGTGAGGACCAGGGCGGCGGTGCCGACGGCGAGGTCGCGGGTGTAGCGGCGGACGGCGGTCCTGGCCGCCTTGTCTCCAGAGCGGGCGGCGTTGAACACCCAGGCGGCGGCGTCGTCGGTGTCGATTCCGGCGGGCAGGCTGGCGCAGTTCTCCAGGTGGGAGGGCGCGGTGAGCCAGCGGACGGCGCGCAGCGCGCCGATCTCGCCGGCCGCGCCGCCGTAGCCGCGGCGCAGCGTCCCGTCGATGATCAGCCCGGCGCCGGTGCGCATGCCCGCCAGCAGGTAGACGATGTCGTCGGCGTCGCGGGCCGCCCCCTGCCAGCGCTCGGCGAGCGCGGCCAGCTTGCAGTCGTTCTCCACCTGGATGGGGCAGGAGAAGCGGGCGGCCAGGTGCTCGGCCGGGTTCACGCTGGCCCAGCCGGGCAGCGGTGTGAACAGTGTGGTGCGGCCGCTGGCGTCGACCGGCCCGGTCACCCCGACGGTGATCGCCCAGATGTCCTCCGAGCGCAGGCCGGTCGCGGCCAGGCACTCGTCGACGGCCGCGTCGGCCACGGCGAGCCGCGCGGCCGGGTCGGCGCCGGGGTCGACCGGCAGCCGGGTGGTCCAGGTGACGGTGCCGTCGAGGTCGGCGAGCATGGCCAGCACCTTGTGCGCGCCCACGTCGACGCCGATCACGTGCCCGGCGCCGGCGTTGAACCGGTAGCGGCGTGCGGGGCGCCCGACGACGCTGCTGCCGTCGGGCTCCACGACGGTGAGCCAGCCGTCGGCGACCAGGCCCTGCACGATGACGTCCGTGCCGGGCCGGGACAGTCCGGTGCGGGTGGCCAGCTCGGTGACGGTGGACGGCGGGTTGCCCCGCAGCGCCCGGACGATGCTGAGCGCGTTGAGCTCCCGCATCCGGGTCACGTCCGTCCCGGTCGTGACCAGCGTCCCGGTCGTGACCTGTTCCGTCACCGCCGCCCCCTCGATCCCCTCGAATGATGCTGCGCGGAATAATGCTGCGCCCTTTACAAAAGAGTAGTGGGAAGTCAGGAGATCGGATACAGCTGGCCGCCGGGTTGGACGGCGGGGCCGAAGTCCACCTCGCGCCCGTCGACGGCGAACACGTAGCGGCCCTTGCGTTCGACGGAGGGGCGGGCCGACAGGTACGCCGTCATGTCCGCCAACTCCTCCGCGCGCAGCCACCCCGGCGGGTCGGACACCGCGCGGAAGCCGCACACCGTGGCCAGGTCGCGCAGCCAGCCGAGCTGCTGGTCGGTGAGCAGGTTGAGGCGGCTGCGGAAGTAGACGACGTCGGGGTCGACCTCGGCCAGCGGCGCGTGCCACAGCCGGTGCAGCGTGTTGACCACGGCGTTGCGCGCCATCGCGTCGGACGGGTCGTCGCTGGCGTAGTTCTGCCACATCGGCGCCACGTCGGCCCGCTGCGCAGCCCGTCGAGCAGGCCGAGCGAGGGCAGCAGGATCGCGCCGCTGCCCAGCAGGTACACCTCCTGTCCCGCGGTCTGCCTGATCAGCTCCAGCGCCTGCCGGTAGGCCTGCTCGCGCCCGATGCCGTCCTGCCGTACGCCGGGGGCGGCGCCGGCGTTGACGAAGTCGAGCTTGAGGTAGGCGAAGCCCCACTCGTGCACGACCCGCCGGATGAGCCGCTCCACGTGGTCGAGCGCGTCGGCGCGGGACAGGTCCAGCGCCCAGTAGCCGCTCCCCCAGTTGTAGCCGGCGACCACGGGTTCGCCCCGTTCGTCGCGCAGCAGCAGTTCGGGCCGCTCGCGGGCGGTGCGCGAGCCCGGCAGGACGATGAACGGCGCCAGCCACAGCCCCGGTGTCATCCCGGCGTCGGAGATCCGGCCGGCGAGCGCGCGCATTCCGGACGGGAACTTGGCGTTCGGCTCCCAGTCGCCGACCATCTCCTCCCAGCCGTCGTCGACCTGCACCACGTCGAAGGGCAGCCCCTTCAGCGCGGCGATGTCCTCGGCCAGGCCCGCCTCGGTGATGCCCTCGTAGTAGGCGTACCAGCTGCACCAGACGTTGCCGGCGCGCCGGTCGCGGCTGCCGAGCCGGTCGGCGAGCGCGCGGGTGTAGGCGCCGAAGACCTCCTCCTCTTCGCCGTAGGCGAGGAACCACGGCGCCCCGTCGTCTTCGTACCAGCCGGCGAGCGTGTCGTGGTCGGCGGCCAGGCGCGGGGTGCCGATGCCGAGCGCGCCGAGCAGCAGGACCCGCCCGTCGTCGCCCTGCAGGGCGGCGACGGCCGAGGAGTGGTGGCGGGACGGGTCGTCCCAGGCGGGGTCGTCGGCGGTGACGCGGCGCCGCGGGTCGGCGATGCGCAGCGGCGGCTCCGACAGCCGCCGCCAGCCGCACGGGCTCCAGGAGTTCTGCCCGTGCCGGTAGAACAGCGCGTCGCCGAGGCCGTGCAGCACGGCCACCCGGCCCGGCGGCAGCACGACCCCGCCCTCGATCTTCTGGGGTGGCTCGGAGCCGGTCGGCTCAACGGCTACGGTACGGCCTGCCAGCTCGACGAGCAGCGGCATGATGCTCCTTTTTCCGTTGGTGCGGGGGTCTCAGGTGAACAGCGCGTTGACCTGGTCGTTGGCCTTCTTCAGTGCGTCCGCGGCGCCGGCCTGGCCGAGGATGACCGACTGGATGGCGTCCTGCACGATCTGGCTCACCTCGTTGCCGTGGTCGGTGATGGGCAGCAGGAAGGTGCCGCCCGGCGTCTTGGTCGGGTCGAGGTAGGCGTGCACGTCACGTCCCTTGGCCTGGTGGGCGGCCGCGGCCTTGTCGCTGGCCGTCTTGATCGCGGGGAAGACGACGGCGTTGCCGGCGACGATGTTCTGGCAGTCGGCCGAGCCGAGGAACTTCACCCACTTCCAGGCCTCCTCCTTGTGCGGGGTGCCGGCGAAGATCGCGTCCGACAGGCCGTTGATGGCGGTCGTGCGCGTGCCGGCCGGGCCGACGGGCACCGGGGCGAGGGCGAACTTCTGCTTGGCGTCGGGGCCGAGGTAGGTGTTGATGGTCCACGATCCGGCGAAGGTCATCGCGCCCTTGCCCGCGGTCATCACCGCGTCGCGGCCGAGGGTGGACTGCTTGTCGAACTTCGGCGCGTAGCCCTTGTCGATGAGCTGCTTGAACCAGTCGATGGTCTCGGCGAGCTTGGGGTCGTCGTATTTGTAGTGCGTTCCCCAGGGGTTCTTGTCCAGGTACGTCCACCCGTTGGTCACGGCCAGGTCGCCCCAGCCGTTCTGGCCCTGCGACCCGTCGGCCCACTCCGGCAGGAAGCCGTACACCTTGACGTGGTTCTTGTCGAACGCCGGGTCGAGGCCGTTGTGCCCCTTCTCGTCGACGGTGAGCTTGGCGATGACCTTCTGGAGGGTGCCGCCGTCGGTGGGGTTCCAGGTGAGGTTCGCCATCTCGTCCGGCTTGATCCCCTGGTCGGCGAGCATGGCGCTGTTGTAGACGAGCGCCTCGGTGTCCCAGTCCTTGGGCAGGCCGAACCGCTTGCCGTCCTTCACCCACAGGTCGGGCAGGCCGTCCTGGTACTGGGTCAGGTCCACCTTGTCGCGGGTGACGTACGGCTGGATGTCGAGGATCTGCCCGCTGGAGACGAACTGGGGGTAGTAGGAGACGTGGTCGGTCCACACGTCCGGGGCCTGGCCGGCGGCGAGCTGGGTGGTGAGGTTCTGCCAGTACTGGTCCCACGCCGTCTGGGTGATCTTGACGGTGATGTTCGGGTTGGCCGTGTGGAAGGCGTCGGCGCAGGCCTGGTAGGACGCCTGCTGGTTGTCGTCCCAGAGCCAGTAGTCGATCGTGACGTTGCCGCCGGCCGCCGCGTCGTCCTGCGCCTGGCCGCCGCCGGACCCGCAGGCGGCGAGCGTTCCGGCGAGTGCCAGCGACAGCAGCGCCGTGCCTGCCCGCTTGGTGGTGTTCATGGGTTGGTGCCTCTCTTGCAGGGGGGTTATTTGATCCCGGAGAAGTTGAGCGACTGGACCAGCCGCCGGCCGAGGAAGACCAGCAGGAGCAGGACCGGCAGGACCGAGAGGGTCGACCCGGCCATGAGCCCGGTCCAGTCCGGGCGGGTGTTGGGCGACTGCTGCAGGAAGACGCCGAGCGCGACGGTGAGGACGCGGGTCTGCTCCTCACGCCCGACCAGCAGCGGCCACAGGTAGTCCTTCCACGCCCACACGGTGGTGGTGAGCCCGATGGTGATCAGCGGCCCGCGGCTCATCGGCAGCACGATGCGCCAGAACACGCCCCAGGGGCCGTTGCCGTCCAGCCGGGCCGCCTCCTCCACCTCGCGCGGGATGGACAGGAAGAACTGCCGCAGGAAGAAGACGGCGAACGGGGTCATCAGGATCGTCGGGGCCACCATCCCGGCGAAGGTGCCGACCAGGCCGAGGTTCTTCACCAGCACGAAGTTGGGCAGCAACGTGAAGATCGGCGGCACCATGAGCGCGGCGATCATGACGCCGAAGACGACCTCCCGCCCGGGGAAGCGCAGCCGGGCGAACGCGTACCCGGCCATGGCGCAGAAGAAGGTCTGCAGCGTCGCGATCAGGCCGCTGTAGACGACCGAGTTGAGCAGGTAGCGGGCGAAGTCGAGCCGCGCGCCCGAGCCGCCCGCCGCGCGGGCCTCCTCCTGGCTGGTGAGCCCGAGGATGCGCAGGAAGTTCACCGTCGTCGGGTGCCGCGGGAACAGGGCGCCGCTGTCGGCGTAGAGGTCGGCGGCCGGGGTGAGGGCCGTACGGACCATCCAGTAGAAGGGGAACAGGGTGAGCACGAGGGCCACGGCCAGGATTGCCCAGGCCGGCAGCCGGCCGATCTTCGAGTTGCGCCGCAACGTGTCGCCTCCTCAGGCCAGGTCCGAGCGGGACGCCCGGAGCAACCGCATCTGCACGACCGTGAGCACGCCGAGAACGAGCGCGAGCGCGAGTGCCGCCGCCGAGGCGTAGCCCATGTGGAAGTACTGGAAGGCCTGCTGGTAGATGAAGTAGTAGATGACCCTGATCGCGCTGCCGGCTCCGCTGCCCTTGGACGCCACCGCGACCGTGTCGAAGATCTGGAACGAGCCGATCAGCGACACCACCAGCACCAGGGCGAGGACGGGCCGCAGCATCGGCAGGGTGATCGAGCGGAACATCCGCAGCTCGCCGGCGCCGTCGAGGGCGGCGCTCTCGTACAGGTGCCCTGGGATCTGCAGCATGCCGGCGTACAGCAGGAGCGCGGTGTAGCCGGTGTACGCCCAGGTGTTGACCATCGCGATCGTCGGCATCGCCCAGTCGGGTGAGACGAAGAAGCCGACCGTGCCGAGATCGAGCGCCTTGAGCAGGTGGTTGACGAAGCCGAGGTCGGCGTCGAGCAGCCAGATCCAGATCAGGCCGACGGTGACGTTCGGCACCAGCCACGGCAGCAGCAGCATCGCGCGGAGCATCACCGACCGGGTGAGGCGGTGCATGAGCGCGGCCAGGACCAGCGCGAGCAGCATCTGCGAGCCGATGTTGAGCACGACGTAGTACACGGTGACCGCGAGCGAGTGCCAGAACTGCGGGTCGCGCACGAGCTGGGCGTAGTTGTCCCCGCCGACGAACGCGGGGGCGCTGAGCAGGTTGTAGTCGGTCAGGGAGTACCAGAACCCCCGGACGGTCGGATAGCCGAAGAAGATCACGAAGCCGGTGAGCGCGGGGATCAGGAACAGCCACGCCGCCCGGCGGTCGTCACGCGGCCGGGCCCGTTCTCGCCCGGGTGCGCCGGTATCGCTCGGCTCGGCGACCTGCGACCGTTCCTCGGCCCGCATCGTTTTCATCATCGTCCTCGGCGATCGGTGAAATTGCCCTCTTGTCACGGGGTGACTCCGGAATAATGATGTGACGCATCGGAAGTTTGTCAATAGATCCTCATATCTTGGTGAGCGTACGGCAGCGTCCCCGAACCCTTCCGTTCCACGTCAACCCCCATGTGACGGGTCTTCGCCGGCCCGCCGCAGGCTCCTGCCGCCAACGTATCCCGGAGGTTCCTCAGCCATGCCTGCCCTTGCCCTGCCGTTGAGGCGGGCCCTCACGGCCCTCGCCGCCGTCGCGCTGGCCCTGTCGACGGCCCTGATGCCGGCCGCTCAGGCGCGGGCGCTCGCGCCGGTCGCGGCCGGGGCGCCGCCCCGGCCCCCGGCTCCCGCCTCACCCGACCCGTCGCTGCAGGCGCATCCGCTGGCGTCCGCGCCCGCGCCGCTGGACAACCCGCTCAAGGGGTTCGCCCGCTTCTACTGGCCGGGCAGCGACGAGAACACCGGCTACCCGCACTCCCTCATGTGGAGCTACTTCGGCCTGTCGGAGGTGATGACCGACCCGGCCGACTGCTCGAAGTACAACTGGTCGATCCTCGACAACGCGCTGAACGAGATCGCCTCGTACGGCAACCAGGCGGCCGTGCGGTTCTACCTGGAGTATCCCGGCGGCAGCGGAAGCCATCCCGGCAACGCCATCCCCCACTGCTTCGACGGGCACGTCACCTACCGGACCAACACCTTCTGGGGCACCACCAGCCCGGACTACGACAGCCCCTACCTGCTCGGCGCGCTGAAGGACTTCATCGCGGCGTTCGGCGCCCGGTACGACGGCGATCCGCGCATCGGGTTCATCCACCTGGGCCTGATCGGGCTGTGGGGTGAGTGGCACACCTGGCCGTTCGACACCGACACCAGCGGCGACACCTACCCGAACTTCATGCCGACCGACGCGCACGCCGCGCAGATCGTCCAGGCGTACGACAACGCGTTCGCCAAGACCAAGCTGGAGATCCGCTACCCCGACTCGGCGGCGGGCGCGGCCACCAACCGGGACATCGGATACCACGACGACTCCTTCTGCTACCGGGAAGGCTCGCCGCTGGCCGGCGTCACGCTGCCGCGGTCGCTCGGCGGGGCCGGCTACGCCCAGCTCCAGCGGGCCCTCGACGCGGGCGCGGAGAACAAGTGGATCACCGACTCGATGGGCGGGGAGGTCCGGCCCGAGATCCAGTCCTCGGCGTTCGCCTCCTGGCCCGGCGGCTCGGGACAGGTCGACGACATGAAGGCCTGCATCGAGCTGGAGCACACCACCTGGAAGATCAACGAAGGCAGCCAGAGCTACGCGCCGGGTGACCCGAACGTCGCGGCCGCCGTCCGGCTCATGGGCTACGACCTGACCGTCGACAACGCCTACTTCACCAACACGGCGAGCGGGACCGCGAACGTGGGCGTGCGGATCCGCAACAACGGCGTGGCGCCGTTCTACTACCCGTGGACGGTCACCCTCGGCCTGAAGAACGGCGCCGGGACCGTGGTCAAGACCTTCGACACGTCCTGGGACCTCCGCACGGTCATGCCGCTCAAGATCCGCGCGTTCACCGACTGGGGCAAGGGGCCGGACCCTGCCTATCTGGACTACGGCTACCCGCAGTACTTCCAGACCGGGGTGAACCTGTCCGGCGTGCCCAGCGGGAGCTACCAGTGGGTTCTGCGGGTGAAGAACCCGCTGGAAGCCGTCTCCGCGAACGCCAAGAAGCTGCGCTTCGCCAACGCCACCCAGGGCGCCGACGGCTGGCTCGGCCTCGGCGCGGTCACCGTCGGCACCGGCGGCGGGCAGGACACCACGGCGCCCAGCGCGCCCTCCGGGCTGGCCTCCCCGTCGCGCACCGCGAACTCGGTCACGCTGTCCTGGGCGGCGTCCACCGACAACGTCGGCGTGGCCGGATACCGGATCTACCGCGGCTCCACCGAGGCCGGGACCTCCCAGTCGACGTCCTTCACCGACACCGGACTGAACCCCGCGACCTCCTACACCTACACCGTGAAGGCCTACGACGCCGCAGGCAACACCTCCGCCGCGTCGGCGCCCGTCACCGTCGTCACCCTCCCGTCATCGACCGCGGGCCTCGTGCTGGACGACTTCGACGGCGACCCCGCGTACCCGTCCGCCGCGCGCAACGACCTCGGCAAATGGACCGGGGGCAACTGCTTCCTCAACGGCGGCGGCTCCGGCGCCGTGTCCGGCGGGGCGCTCAGCCTGCGGTACGACAACTGCGGCTGGTTCGGCAGCGACGTGAACACCGACCTGTCCGCGTACACCTATCTCGTCATCCGCATCAAGGGCGCGGCGGGAGGCGAGCAGGCCCACTTCAACGTCGGCCTCGGCGGGGTGACCAAGGTCTTCGGCGACTTCACGCTCGACGGCGGCGGCCACCCGGCGATCACGACGGCCTATCAGGACATCAAGATCCCGATGTCCGCCAACGGCGTCAACCGCGCCTCCCCCGGGCAGTTCGCGATGGGCTTCTGGTACGGCGGCAGCAGCACCATCACCATCGACTCCATCTCGTTCCAGTGACGCACAGGTTCCGATGAGGCACAGGGGAGGCCGGGATCGGGAGCAGAGGACTCCCGATGCCGGCCTCCCCCGTGGGCCCGGGACACGGGGCGTCCTTGTGCGGGGGCGTCAGTCGATCACGCGGGCGAGGAATTCCTCGAAGGTCGTCGGTGTCGCGGTTTCGGTGTCACGCGGCCGAGTCATCGCGATCCGGCGTTCGGCGACGTCGATGGTCATGGCGGTGGTGCCGTCTGCCATGTGGGTGGAGAACCCCGCAGCGAGGAGACCCTCGCGCATGGTGGCGGCGTCGATCCGTTCGTAGCGGGCCTCGGGTCGTCCGACGGCCTTGCCGATCGCGGCGGTGACCTCATCGAGGGTGATGTCTCGGGGGCCCTGCAGTTCGAGCGTGCCGGTGCCGGCCTTTCTGCGCCCGGTGAGGAGATCGGCGGCGACGGCGCCGATGTCGGCCGTGGCGATGGCCGGGAGAAGAAGGTCTCCGGGAATGAGTCCGTGGGCGGTGCCGGTGACGCGCACCTGTTCGATCATGGGCAAGGCGTTCTCCATGAACCACCCGGGCCGCAGGTGGATCACTTCCACACCGGTCAGGGTGTCAAGCGCTTGTTCGAGCGGGCGTAGCCCCCATACAGGACCACGGGCACCGTCGTAATTCGCGGCCCAGCCGCTCAGGCTGACGATCCGGGTGAGGACGTCGAGCCCGTCGAGCGCTTGACGATAAGCGCTGATCACGCGCCGCTGGTGGGCGGGGAAGTCACTGCTGTCGGGGATGAAACCGGGTGCGATCATGACGAACACCCCACGGGCGTCGGCGAAGGCCTCCCGGAGGCCGTCGGGGTCGTCGGTGCGCACTTCGGCCGCTTCGGCGCCGCGCTCCACGAATCGCCGAAGGCGGTCGCGACTGCGGCCCAGCACCCGAACCTGGTGTCCAGCGGAGAGCAGCGCCTCGGCGACGGCGGAACCGGTGTTGCTGGTGGCGGATGAGACGACGATCATGAGTGTTCCTCGTGTATGGGATCTGCGATGCGTAGACGACCGGCTGCGCGCAGGCCGGCCGGTCAGCCGGCGGTGAGGGTGCCGAGAAGAGCGAGCCGGTCGGCCGAGCGCGTGCCGGCTCTGGCCGCGCTGACGATCAGACGCTGCCCCGGATCGTCGGGCAGGCGAAGAATCTCTTCGTTCAGCTCCAGCTCTCCGACGAGAGGATGCCGATAGCGACGGACAGTGTGCAGGCAATCGCGTACCGGGTGGTCGCGCCAGAGGCGGGCGAAGTCGTCGCTGCCGGTGGCGAGCTCGGAGACGAGCTGGTGGAGGGCGAGGTCATCGGGCCGCTCCGCCGTGGCCAGCCGCAGGTAGGATGCGAGATCTTGGGCCTGGCGCTCCCAGTCGGCGAACAGATCGCGGGAACGCGGGTCGAGGAAGACCCGCCGGGCCTGATTCGGTGCGTCAGGTGTCCCGACGGCGGCGATCTCGTCGGGCGTGAGGCTCCACAGCGCGTATCCGAGCGGGTTGCCCGCGAGGATGTCGGTGCGCCGTCCGACGAGCACGACGGCGCCGAGGCTGCTGTCGACGAGATCACGGATGGGACCGCGAACCTGGTCCTCGTGGCCGGTCCCCCGTACGGGCGGGAGGGCCCGTGCCAACCGGTAGAGGTGCGCGCGCTCGTCGGGTGACAGCTTCAGTGCCCGTGCGATGGCCTCCAGGATCGCATCCGAGACCTGATGGCTCTCGCCCCGCTCCAAGCGGGTGTAGTACGTCGCGCTGAGCCCGGCCAGCTCGGCGAGCTCCTCCCGTCTGAGCCCCGGCACCCGGCGCCGGTCCCCATAGGAGGGGGTGATGCCGAGCTCCTGCGGGGTCACTGCGGCACGACGTGCCCGAAGGAACTCACCGAGCTCCTCCGACGACGACTTGCCCGCCATCACCCCTCCATCATCTCTTGTCGCCCGGAGGGCCTGGCCGCGCCGGGAACCGCCTTCGGAACGGGGGCCGCACACCGCTCGCGCAGGAACGCGCCGAGGCCGCCGCGCGCGGCTGTCTTGTCTGGGCAGGGCCGATGGTCATGCGGGCTCCAACGGACGATACGGCGCGGGCACCCATCGAGCCTCACCGTCACGGAATCGGATACGCCCGATGCCGGGGAAGGGAAGATGCGCGCCACCGACCGCCCACCCCTGCATCTGGATCTCATCCAAGGTGCGCATGCGGGCGGCGCGGGCAGCAGGTCGATCGCTGTCGATGTCCATCGCCACATGCGGGGCCCGCAGCTGAACGGTGTGATTGTGCATGGTGTCCCCCCACAACAGCAGTTGTTCCCCTTCACCACCTACCAGGTAGCCGCTATGGCCTGGGGTGTGGCCGTGGAGATCGACCGCGGTCACACCCTGCACCGGCTGCTCACCATAGGCGAAGGTGGAGAACCGGCCGGCGGCACGATATGGCGCCAGAGCCCGCACCGCCCATCGGTGGATCTGTGCTTGCACGCCCTCAGCGCTCGCGGCCACAGTGTCGTCCAACCAGTACTGAGCGTCGAGGCTCGACACGTGCACGGTCGCGGACGGGAAGGCCGCCTCCCCGTCCGCGGTCACGAGACCGAAAGCATGATCGGGATGCAGGTGCGTGATGAGTACGTCGTCGACCTGTTCCGGAGAGACTCCGGCGGCGCGGAGGTTGTCCGGCAGATGGCCGGTGCCTGGCCCGAGGGAGGTGCCTGCGCCCGCATCGACCAGCACGGTGCGTCCGCCCGTCTGGAAGAGGAAGGTGTTCACGGCCGTCAGGAGGTCGCCCTCCGGTGGGAGGAATCCGTCGCTCGAGTCATGAGTTCGACCGCGACAGCTTCAACCCAGGCTCCAGGATTCGCGCGCACCAGCGTCGGTGCGATCACCGTGACCACCGTCTACGACGGGGCGCTGCCCATCTTCGCCGCCGACATGCACGGCGAGTCACCAGAGCGGATCACCGAGCTCTTGGCGTATTCGAGGGCTCGCCGTCGCGCTCGCCCGGAAGGGCTGACTGTTCCGTGGGGCGGGGTTTACGATCACCGCATGCCCAACATAGGTCCGTTCGAGCTGTTGGTCCTCGCCGTCATCGTGATCGCGCTTCTCGGTGTGGGGCTCGCCGCCGTGCGGGCCGGTGCCCGCCCCGCCGGGCCGCTGGCGTGGCGCAGCCCCGGGCTGCTGCCGCCGGTCTCGGCCGACCTGCAGCACCGGGTGCGGGAGCTGTACGCCGACAACAAGAAGGTCGAAGCGATCAAGCTGATCCGCGAGCAGACCGGGCTGGGCCTGAAGGAGGCCAAGGACCTGGCGGAGGCCCTGGCCTCCGGGCGGCCGCTGCCGGTGGCCCCGGGCCACGCGCGGCCGGATCTGGCGTCGCGGGTGCGGGAGCTGAAGGCGGCCGGACGCGGCGAGCAGGCGGTGTTCCTGGTGCGCGGCGAGACGGGGATGGGCCAGTCGGAGGCCGAACGCTTCGTCGAGGCGATCGACGCCGTCGACGCGGAGGGCGGCGAGGCGTAGGAGGCCGTCGCCGCGCGGCGTTTGCTGTCGGTGCGGCTCGGTACGGTGTCGATCATGCTGCCCGTACAGGTGAACAGGCTGACCGTGCAGGAGGCCGGGGACCGCTATGTGGAGCTGGTCCGGGCCAAGACGGTGACCGGTGCGCTGTCAGCCGCCACGGCGGAGGTGTACGCGCGGGACGTGGCCACGTTCGTACGGCTGGCCGGGCCGGACCGGGTGCTGGACGACCTGACCGGTGAGGACGTGGACGCGGTGCTGCTGGCCTTCGCGCGCAAGCCGGACGAGCGCAGGAAGAGCGACGTCCAGGGGAAGGGCACGGGGAAAGACGGGGGGAAGGACGCAGGGCAGAGCGCGGCGTCGCAGGCGAGGTTCCGCCGGTCGGTGTCGGCGTTGTTCCGCCACGCCACGTCGGCGGGATGGGTGCATCTGGATCCGATGGCGGCCTCGTCGGTCGTCGCCGCCCTCGTCGCCGTGCCGGCCGTCGTGCTGTGGCGGGTGCTGCGCGGCCGGCGGGACCTCGGCAGCAGCCCCGCCGAGC
>NZ_MWJN01000126.1:0-24823 GCF_002027145.1 Microbispora sp. GKU 823
AGTGAGTCACGCTGCCGACGACGCGGCCTGAACCGTCGAATCCATCGACGGCGAGGAGCTGCAAGCTCGGTCGTTCATGGCCGAGAAGCTGACTAGAGAGAGTTCATCGCCGCGCGCACCTCCCTGAGCGTTGCGTCGGCGATCGCGGTGGCGCGTTCGTTGCCCTCGCGGAGCACCCCGCGGATGTGGGCGCGGTCCCCGGCCAGCTCTGCGCGGCGCGCCCGGATGGGCGCGAAATAGTCGTTGATCGCGTCGGTGACGACGGCCTTCAGCGCGGCGGCTCCCCGGCCGCCGATCTCCTCGGCCACCTCGTGCGGGTCCCGGTCGAGGCACAGCGCGGCCAGGAGGACCAGGCTGGAGACCTCGGGCCGGGCCACCGGGTCGTACGTGATGTGGCGGTCCGCGTCGGTCTTGGCGCCGCGGATCATCCGGGCGGTCTCGTCGGCGGTCGCGGCCAGGGCGATGGCGTTGCCCCGGCTCTTGCTCATCTTGCCTCCGTCGGTGCCGAGCAGCAGCGGGGCCGCGGACAGCAGGGCCTCGGGCTCGGGGAACACGGGGCTCGACGGGGTGCCGTAGCGGTTGTTGAAGCGGCGCGCGACGGTGCGGGCGACCTCAAGATGGGGCAGCTGGTCCTGCCCGACCGGGACGAGGCTTGCCTTGCAGAACAGGATGTCGGCGGCCTGATGGACCGGATAGGTGAACATCAGCCCGCTGACCGCCGACTGGCTCGAATGGGCGATCTCGTCCTTGACGGTGGGGTTGCGGCCCAGCTCGGAGACCGAGACCAGGCTGAGGAACGGCAGGAGCAACTGGTTGAGCGCGGGAATCGCACTGTGCGTGAAGATCGTGGCCCGGTCGGGGTCGATGCCGGCGGCCAGGTAGTCGAGCACCAGGTCCTCCACGTGCTCCGCGAGCCGGTCGGCCACGTCGCGGTCGGTCAGCACCTGATAGTCCGCGACGAGCACCATCATGTCCACGCCCAGGTTCTGCAGGCGGACGCGGTTCTGCAGGGTGCCGAAATAGTGCCCGAGGTGCAGCCGGCCGGTCGGGCGGTCCCCGGTCAGCGCGCGGAATCCTCCGGGCCGCTCCCGGATCGATCTCTCCAGTTCGGCGCTGCGCCGTCGCGCGGCGGGCACGCCGAGGTCGTCGGACGTAGTGGTGTCGAGGGTCGTGCTCATGTGGTCTCTCCTTGGCAGGTGGTCCGCCGTTCCGACGGCGACCCCTCGTCCAGGGAGCACGAAAAAGGGCCGTCCATCCGAACGGCCCGGTCGTACGCGTGTGAGATGGCCGCTCCTACGTGGAGCGCCACCAGCCCTGGCACAGCGTACGAATCACGCGGCCAGTGTAACGGCCACCAAAGGCCCTGCGGGAGACCCCGAGCGAAGCACGGTGTTCGGGGATTGTGGGGGAGTCCTTACGGCTCGGTCAGTGGGATGACCCGGCGGAACTTGCCGCCGGGTTCCTGCTGTGGCGGTTCGTCGGCGCGTTCGAGGGTGATGTCGGCGACCCTGTGCTCGGTGAGCAGGCGGGTGATCTCACCGCGTACGGTCTGCCATACCGGGTCGGCGTCGGCGCCGTCTGTGGGCCGCAGGCGCACGCGCAGGGTGCTGGGCGCGGTCTGGACGAGTTGGAACTGCCCGATGCCGGGGAGGCGGTCCAGCAGGGTACCGAAGAGCATCGGTGACATAGTGACGGGCTCGCCGTGGGCGGTGGGAAACCTGAGCAGGTCGGCGGCGCGGCCCTGCACCTTGACGGCGGGGAACACGCTGCCGCACGGGCACGGGTCGGGCCGCAGCAGGACGCTGTCGCCCAGGTCGTAGCGCAGGAACGGCTGGACCCGGTTGGCGAGGTTGCTGAGCAGGACCGTGTGCGACAGTTCGCCTGGCGGAGTCGGCCGGTGGTCGGCGTCGACGGGCTCCAGAACGGCCCAGTCACTGTTGACGTGATACCAGCCGTGCGCGCAGCCGATGGAGAGGAAGCCGCACTCGGTGGCGGCGTACGCGGCGCGGACCTTGGCGCCGAATACGGCGGCGAGCCGCCTTCTGAGGTCCATGGTCAACGTCTCGCCGCCTGGGATGACCAATGCGGGGCGGATACGCAGGCGGCCGGCTTCCTGCTCACCGGCCAGTACCGTGAGCATGCCGAGGAAGCCGCTGAGGACGGCGGGGTTGAACCGGTTGAGCTCGTCGACAAGTTCCGGCAGCGGCCGGCGGATGGAGAAGACCCGCATCCTGCGGCCGAGCCGCGGGTGGTCCAGCTGGAACCGGGCCGTTCCAGCCACGGTGTAGAAGTGACCGCCGGGTGCGGTGGCGATGGCCGTCCGGCCGCCGCGGGCGAGTATGCGGATCGCGTCGCGGGCGCCCACCAGGCCGGCGGCCCGCGACCCGAGGGCGGTTTCCATGCTCGTGCTCCGCTCGTCCAGTAGGAAGAGGCCGCGCACGCCGCTGGTACCGGAGGTGGTGGCCACGAGGTACCTGTTCAGGAACCGGTGTCCCACGAGGCCGGGGTCCGCCACGAAGGTCTCCACCTTCTCCAGGGTCACCTCACGGTCGGTGACCCAGTCGTCGAACCGGGCCATCAGCTTCTTTTTGTCGGTGACCGGGAGCAAGGCCGGGTCGTCGATCTGCTCCGGCAGTTCCCGATACAGCTCCCGGTAGTACGGCGAGTTCGCGCGTGCGTAAGCCACCAGATCGGCCAGGCGGGCACGCTGTCTCCGGGCAATTTCTTCGGGCGCTTCCCGCGCTGCCCGCCGCGCGTCGCGGGCGAGCTGTCGGCGGCTTTCCCTCATGCTGCTCAGATCCTTCCCCGGTCTCGTTACTGCCCGTCGAATCGTTGTGGTGCCGAGAGCAGGCCGTACGTGGCGACGTCGAGGGCGTGTGCGGCGGCCTCCCACAGCTGGTCCTGCGACCGGCCGAGCTGCGCGCTCGTCACACTGGCCTGCTGGATGGCGCCGAGCACGGCCCCGGTCATCGCCGCCGCGGTGACCGGATCCAGCGCGCCCGGGAACGCCTTCAACAACTCGGCCGCGATCCGCTGCTGCAGGTCCAGCAGGAGATGCAGCCCCTTGGCCTGCAGCGTCGGCGTCGTCAGGGCCAGCCGGGCCGCTGCCGACAGCTCTGCGGGCTCCCTGCGGGGAACGTTGGGCCGGCGGTGGGTGGCGTACTCCTGCACCGCCCTCCGCAACACCTGACCGGGGCTTTCCTCGGGTCGGCGGCCCGCGATCGCGGCGAGCAGTACGTCGAGCTCCAGGTCGAGCTCGTTGAACAGCACCTCAGCCTTGGTGCGGAAGTAGTTGAAGAACGTCTTGGTATCGACATCCGCCGCCTCGGCGATCTCCGCCACCGTGGTCTCGTCGTACCCCTGCTGCTCGAACAGCCGGATCGCCGCCGAGATGATCCGCTGCCTGGTCAGCCGCTTCTTCCGTGCACGTCGCGACTCCTCCACGGCAAAAACCTACATCATGGGGAAACTTCCATTCAATGGACAAAGTTGGTGACGTTCGTGAACGAGCGCTCGTGGCATGCCTCCGGCAGGAGGCGCGGTAGGGTGGTTGAGTTGCGCTCGTAACGCCTTCCGCTAGGGCGGGTGAGGGGGAGCGCGTCAATCCGCCGATCGAGTCATCCCCTAGGAGATGTGCCGTGTCCGAAGTACGTATCGCCGCCGAGCTTCGCAACGAGTTCGGCAAGGGTGCCGCCCGCAAGATCCGCCGGGCGAACAAGGTCCCCGCCGTCCTGTACGGCCACGGCACCGAGCCCAAGCACCTGACCCTCCCCGGCCACGACCTGCTGCTCGCGCTGCGCACGCCGAACGTGCTCATCCGCCTGCAGGGCGAGGGCGTGGACGAGATCGCGCTGCCCAAGGGTGTCCAGCGCGACCCGATCAAGGGCTTCCTCGAGCACGTCGACCTGCTGCTGGTCAAGCGCGGCGAGAAGGTCACCGTCGAGATCCCGGTCACCGTCACCGGCGACCCGATCGGCAGCGCCATGGTCGAGCAGCAGCTCGTCACGATCTCCGTCGAGACCGAGGCGACTCACATCCCGACCGGTGTCGAGGTGGACGTGGACGGCAAGGACGCCGGCTTCGCGGTGCACGCGAGCGACCTGAAGCTGCCTAGCGGCACCACGCTCGCCGGCGACCCCGAGGCCCTGGTGCTGCAGGTGATCGGCGCCCCGGCCGCCGAGCTGCCCGAGGAGGGCGAGGCCGCCGCCGAGGGCGAGAGCGCCGAGGCCGCCGAGTAGGACTTCGTTCGTGAGAGAGTCCTCCACAGGGTGTCCTGTGGAGGACTCTTCCATGTGGGACAGACAGCGGAGGAGACAGCGATGTCCGACACGTCCGCGCAGCGGTGGCTGGTGGCGGGCCTGGGCAACCCGGGGCCGGAGTACGCCGGGAACCGGCACAACGCGGGCTTCATGGTGCTCGACGAGCTGGCGGCCCGAGTCGGCGGGCGGTTCAAGGCGCACAAGTCGCGGGCCGAGGTGGTCGAGGGCCGCCTGGCCGGGCTCCCGGTCGTGCTGGCCAAGCCGCTGTCGTTCATGAACCTGTCGGGCGGGCCGGTGAAGGCGCTGGCCGACTTCTACAAGGTCACCCCCGACCGGGTGATCGTGGTCCACGACGAGCTGGACATCCCGTACGGCGCGCTGCGCGCGAAGATCGGCGGCGGGGACAACGGCCACAACGGCCTGAAGTCGATCACGAAGTCGCTCGGCACGCGCGACTACCCGCGGATCAGGTTCGGCATCGGCCGCCCGCCGGGCCGCATGGACCCGGCGACGTTCGTGCTGCGCGACTTCGCCACGGCCGAGCGCAAGGACCTGCCGTTCCTCGTGGACCGGGCGGCCGACATGGTGGAGTCGCTGATGACCGCCGGTCTGGAGGCCACGCAGAACCGCTTCCACGCCGCCGACCTCAATCCGGCGAAGCCGCCCCGCTGACGTCGCTCGCGTCGCGCTCGCGGGTGGCGCCCGGCCAGAGCATGAGGTTCTGCAGCAACTCCGCCTGCTCGACGGCGTCGTCGAGCGCGTTGTGGGTGTGCGGGCGCCGCGACCGCACCTCGCGCGGCATCTGACGCTTGGTCGCCCAGGCCACCGGCACCACGGCCTTGGCGGCGTACAGCGTCTTGATGTCGATGCACCGGGAGTGGCCGAAGGGCGACTGCCCGGTGAAGCGGAGGAAGTACCAGTACATCCACATCCAGTCGTACGACAGCGGGAAGGCCGCGAGCACCGGCAGGTCGTCGCCGCACACCTCGCGCACCCAGGCCGCCGCCGCCGTCATCGCCTCGGCCGGGTCGCGTCCCTCACGCAGCAGCGTCGCCCGGTCGAGGCCGCTCACCGCCAGCGCCTCCGGCACGTAGTCGTCGCTGATCGGACGTAACTCGGCGTAGAACGTCAGGGACTCCGGGTCGGTCCGCTCGAACCGCCGCCCGGTCATCCGGCCGGCCACGGTCATGCCGAAGCTGACCATCGAGTACGGCCCTGGAATCGGGCCGTCCGCCTCGACATCAACCGATATGTACGTTTCGGCTTTCAACGAATCTCCCTGAGATGTCGGTGCGGGCGGCTAGCATTCCAGCACGGTCGGTAGTCGGAGAATCACAGGGGGCGACAGTGCTGGACGGCGACACGTCCTCGGTCGCCGTGGGCACCTCCCGGGGTTCGCCCGCCCATCCGATGCCGCGGCCGCCCGCGTGGGCCGTCCGGTATCGGCTCGTCGCGGCCCTCTGCGACATCGTGGGCGCCCTTCTCGCGGGGGTCACCGCCGTGGTGATCCGGTTCGGCGAGGTTACTCCGTACGTGATGCCGTATGTGGTGGCGAGCGCCGTGCTGCCCGCCGTCTGGGTGGTGATCCTGGTCCTGAGCCGGGCGTACGAGCCGCGCCTGATCGGCGTGGGGGCCGAGGAGTTCCGCCGGGTCGCGCGGGGCGGCTTCACGCTGATCGCGGGCGTCGCGATCGCGGCGTACGCGTCGAAGACCGAGATCGCCCGCGGTTACGTGCTGATCGCGCTGCCGCTCGCCACCGTCCTCACCCTCGGGGCGAGGTATGGCCTGCGGCAGCGGCTGCACCGCAGGCGGGCCAGGGGCGAGGGCTGCATGCGCAGGGTCGTGGCGGTGGGCCACCGGGCGGCGATCGCCGAGCTGGTCGGCACCTTCCGCAGGGAGCGCTACCACGGGATGGAGGTGGTGGCCGCCTGCGTGCCCGCCCGTGCCGCCGGCCGGGTCGCGGACGTGCCGGTGCTCGGCGACTTCACCGACGTGCCGCTGGTGGTCGAGCAGGTCCGGGCGGACACGGTGGCGGTGCTCGCCTGCCCCGAGATCGACGGCACGGCCCTGCGCAGGCTGGCCTGGCGGCTGGAGCGGACGCGCACCGACCTCGTGGTGGCGCCCGCGCTGATGGAGGTGGCCGGCCCGCGTATCGCGATCAGGCCCGTCGCCGGCCTCCCGCTGCTGCATGTGGAGCATCCCGAGCTGGCGGGAGGGCGCCGGCTCGTCAAGGACGTGTTCGACCGGCTGGTCGCCGCCGCGGCGCTGGTCGTGCTCGCCCCGCTGCTGGCCGCCGTCGCCGTGGCCGTACGGGCGACCAGTCCGGGGCCCGCCCTGTTCCGCCAGCGGCGGGTCGGCAGGGACGGCGTGGAGTTCACGATCCTGAAGTTCCGCACGATGCGGCGGGACGCGGAGGCGCGCAAGATCGAGCTGGTCAGCGACGCCGACGGCGTGCTGTTCAAGGTGCGCAGGGATCCGCGGGTGACTCCGCTCGGCGCCGCGCTGCGGCGTTACTCACTCGACGAGCTGCCGCAGCTCGTCAACGTGCTGCGGGGCGACATGTCGCTCGTCGGGCCGCGCCCGCCGCTGCCCGAGGAGGTCGCGCGGTATGGCGACGACGTGCGCCGCAGGCTCGTGGTCCGGCCCGGGATGACCGGGCTCTGGCAGGTCAACGGCCGGTCCGACCTCTCCTGGGAGGAATCGGTACGGTTGGACCTGCGTTATGTCGAGAACTGGTCTCTCATGCTGGATCTGCAGATCTTATGGAAGACGTGGTCTGCGGTCGCACGCGGGGCGGGAGCGTACTGAGAAATGACGATGCGGGACGACCATTCCCTCGCCGGAGAGCTGGCGACGGAGGCGGGGGAACGCCTCCTGGAGCTGCGCGCCCGTCTCGGGTTCGAGGACGGCCGGGCGCTGAAGGACGCGGGGGACCGCGCGTCCCACGAGTTCCTCATGGACGCCCTGAGGCGACTGCGTCCGGACGACGCCGTGCTGTCGGAGGAGGCGACCCGCGAAGAGCGGATGGACCCCCGGCGGCTGTCGGCCGAGCGCGTGTGGATCGTGGACCCGCTCGACGGCACCCGTGAGTTCTCCGAGCAGGGCCGCGCCGACTGGGCCGTCCACGTGGCCCTGTGGGAACGCGGTGCCCTCACCGCCGGAGCGGTCGCCCTGCCCGCCCAGGGGCGTACGCTGACGACGGCGGCGCCGCCCGAGCTGCCGGAGAAGGTTCGCGAGCCGTTCCGCATCGCGGTCAGCCGCACCCGGCCGCCCGAGTTCGTCCGTGAGCTGGCCGCCCGCCTCGGCGGGGAACTCGTCCCCATCGGCTCGGCCGGCGCCAAGATCGCCGCGGTCCTCACCGGAGAGGTCGAGGCGTACGTGCACGCCGGGGGCCAGTACGAGTGGGACTCGGCCGCGCCGGTCGCGGTGGCGGTCGCGGCGGGGGCCCATGCGAGCAGGATCGACGGCTCACCCCTGACCTACAACCAGGGGGACCCTTCGCTGCCGGATATCCTGGTCTCCCTACCGGATCTGGCGCCAACGTTGCTCGCCGGAATCCGTGACCTGCATCGCCAGACTCCGTGAAGGAAGTCCCCATGCTTCAGCGTGACTACACCACGTCACAGCTCGACGTGCTCGAGGCCGAGGCGATCCACATTATGCGTGAGGTCGCGGCCGAGTTCGAGCGCCCGTGTCTGCTCTTCTCCGGCGGCAAGGACTCCATCGTCATGCTGCGGGTCGCCGAGAAGGCCTTCTGGCCGGCGCCGATCCCCTTCCCCCTGATGCACGTCGACACCGGGCACAACTTCCCCGAGGTCATCGAGTTCCGCGACCGGCGGGTCGCCGAGCTTGGGGCGCGGCTGGTGGTCGCGTCGGTCCAGGCGTCCATCGACGCCGGGCGGGTGGTCGAGCAGACCGGACGGCGGGCCTCCCGCAACCGGCTGCAGACCACGACGCTGCTGGACGCCATCGAGGAGCACGAGTTCGACGCGGTGTTCGGCGGGGCCCGGCGCGACGAGGAGAAGGCCCGGGCCAAGGAGCGGGTGTTCTCCTTCCGGGACGAGTTCGGCCAGTGGGACCCGAAGAACCAGCGTCCCGAGCTGTGGAACCTCTACAACACCAAGATCAGCAGGGGTGAGCACATCCGCGTGTTCCCGCTGTCGAACTGGACCGAGCTGGACGTGTGGCACTACATCCGGCGGGAGGGCATCGAGATCCCGTCGATCTACTTCGCCCACTCGCGCCGGGTCTTCGAGCGCGACGGCATGCTGCTGGCCGACGCCGAGGTGGTCCAGCGGGGCGACGACGAGCCGGCGTTCGACGCGGTCGTCCGCTACCGCACGGTCGGTGACATGACCTGCACCGGCGCCGTCGCCTCCACCGCCACCACGGTCGAGCAGATCATCGAGGAGATCGCCGTGACCCGGATCACCGAGCGCGGCGCCACCCGCGCCGACGACCGGGCCTCCGAGGCCGCCATGGAAGATCGCAAGAAGGAAGGCTACTTCTGATGGACATCCTTCGTTTCGCGACGGCGGGCAGCGTCGACGACGGCAAGTCGACGCTGATCGGGCGGCTGCTGTTCGACTCCAAGGCGATCTTCGAGGACCAGCTCGAGGCGGTCGAGCGCACCTCCCGCGACCGGGGCACGGAGTACACCGACCTGTCGCTGCTCACCGACGGCCTGCGGGCAGAGCGCGAGCAGGGCATCACGATCGACGTTGCCTACCGTTACTTCGCCACGCCCAAGCGGAAGTTCATCATCGCCGACACCCCCGGGCACATCCAGTACACCCGGAACATGGTCACCGGCGCCTCCACCGCCGACCTGGCGATCATCCTGATCGACGCGCGCAAGGGCGTGCTGGAGCAGTCGCGGCGGCACGCCTTCCTGACCACGCTGCTGCGGGTGCCGCACCTGGTGCTCGCGGTCAACAAGATGGACCTCGTCGACTACTCCGAGGCCCGGTTCGAGGAGATCCGCGAGGAGTTCACCTCGTTCGCCAGCAAGCTGAACGCGACCGACCTCACGTTCATCCCGATCTCGGCGCTGCACGGCGACAACGTGGTCTCCCGCTCGGAGAACATGCCGTGGTACGAGGGCTCCTCGCTGCTGCACCACCTGGAGAACGTGCACATCGCCTCCGACCGCAACCTGGTCGACGTGCGCTTCCCCGTGCAGTACGTCATCCGCCCGCACAGTGCGACCAGCCAGGAGCTGCACGACTACCGCGGGTACGCCGGGCAGGTCGCGGGAGGCGTGCTCAAGCCGGGCGACGAGGTGCTGCACCTGCCCTCCGGCCTGACCACGACGATCACCGCGATCGACACCTTCGACGGCCCGGTGGAGGAGGCGTTCGCGCCGATGTCGGTCACGCTGCGCCTGGGTGACGACATCGACATCTCCCGGGGTGACATGATCTGCCGGCCGAACAACCAGCCGCAGGTCGCCCAGGAGATCGACGCGATGATCTGCTGGATGGCCGACGGCCTGAAGCTCCAGCCGCGCTCCAAGCTGATCATCAAGCACACCACCCGTACGGCCCGGGCCCTCGTGCGCGACCTGCACTACCGGCTCGACGTCAACACCCTGCACCGGGACGAGTCGGCCACCGCCCTCGGCCTGAACGAGATCGGCCGGGTGTCGCTGCGGACGACCCAGCCGTTGTTTGTGGACGACTACGCCCGCAACCGCCTCACCGGCGGCTTCATCCTGATCGACGAGGCCACCAACGGCACCGTCGGCGCCGGGATGATCGTCGACGCGCGCTGACCGGCGCTCGCCGAAGGATCTGGAAGGTCCACTCGGACGGCCTGCGGGGCGAGGCACAGGACAGTGAGCCGGCTCATGGAGTCGGCGCTGCCCGTGCCCCTTCCGCAGGCCATGTCGCTCTACGGGGTGGTGAGGATCTCCAGGGGCACGCTGGGGTCGGCCAGCGCTTGGGGGGTGACGGGTGTTCCGGTGCGGATCAACGTCTTGATCGGCTCGACGACGTCCCAGACGTTGACGTTCATGCCGGCCAGGACGCGATCGCCGCTGAGCCAGAAGGCGACGAACTCCCGTGCCGCGACGTCGCCCCGGAAGACGACCTGGTCGTAGCCGCCGGGCTCGACGTGGCCGACGTACTCCATGCCGAGGTCGTACTGGTCGGTGTAGAAGTAGGGCAGCTCCTCGTAGACCGCGTCCCGGCCCAGCATGGCGGCGGCGGCGACCGCGGGCTGCTTGAGCGCGTTGGCCCAGTGTTCGACCCGTACGTGCCTGCCCAGCAGAGGGTGGTAGGCATTGGCGACGTCCCCCGCGGCGACGATGTCCGGGTCGCCGGTGCGCAGGGCCGCGTCCACCACGATGCCGTCGTCCACGTGCAGCCCCGCGGACAGGGCGAGCCGTACCTCGGGTTCGGCGCCGACACCGACGAGGACGGCGTCGGCGGCGATCTCGCCGCCGTCGCCCAGACGTACGCCCGAGGGTGTGATCTCGCTGACGGCGGCCCCGAGCCGGAGGTCGACGCCGTGGTCACGGTGCAGGTCGGCGAAGATCCGGGCGGCCTCGGGTCCGAGCACGCGCAGCAGGGGCAGCCGCGCCGCCTCCAGCACCGTGACCGCGACGCCCGCCTGCCGGGCGGCGGCGGTGACCTCCAGCCCGATCCAGCCGGCCCCGATCACCGCCAGCCGGGACACGCTCCCGAGGACGTCCTTGAGCCCCTCGCAGTCCTCGATCCTGCGCAGGTAACGCACGTGGGGTGCGTCCGCGCCGGGGATCGGCGGCTTTCGCGGGCGGGCGCCGGTGGCCAGTAGCAATTTGTCGTATTCGATCGCACTGCCGTCGGCCAGTTCGACACGGTGAGCACCGCGGTCGAGGCCGGTCGCGGCCACGCCGAGCCGCAGTTCGACGTCGTGGTCGGCGTACCAGCCTTCCTGGTGGACGAAGACGCCGGCCCGGTCGGTCGTGCCCGTCAGGTAACCCTTGGACAGCGGGGGCCGCTCATAGGGGCGGTGCGGCTCGGCGCCGATCAGCGTGATCCGCCCGTCGAATCCCTGCTCGCGCAGGGCTTCGGCGGCCTTGGCGCCGGCCAGACCGGCTCCGACGATCACGAACCTCTGCTGTGTCACGGCGATGGTCTCCTTGTTCAGGGGCGGGTGCCGGTGAGGGCGAAGAACTCTTGACGGGATCGGGCGTCCTCCCGCAGGACGCCCAGCAGCGTCGAGGTGACGGTGGTCGAGCCGACGGCCCGTACTCCCCGCAGGGTCATGCAGGTGTGCTCGGCCTCGATCACGACGCCGACCCCCGCGGGTCGCAACCGGTCGGAGATCCAGTCGGCCACCTGTTTGGTGAGCCGTTCCTGCACCTGCGGCCGGCGGGCGAAGTGCTCGACGACGCGGGCCAACTTGGACAGTCCGAGGATGCGGTCGCCGGGGAGGTAGCCGACATGAGCGACTCCGGCGAAGGGCAGCAGGTGATGCTCGCAGACCGAATGGACCGGGATCGCCCGGGCCAGCACGAGTTCGTCGTAGCCCTCCTCGTTGGGGAAGGTGGTCAGGTCGAACGGGCGTGGCGTGAACAGTTCGGCGTACGCCCGGGCCATCCGCGCCGGAGTCTCCCGCAGGCTCTCGGAATCCGTCGGGATGCCCAGCGCCTCCAGGAACTCGCCGGCCGCCCGCTCGGCGGCGGCCAGGTCCACACCGTCGCGCGGCTCGGCGATCACCCGCAGGGCGCTACCGGAACGCATCTCAGCCGCCGTTCATGCCGAGCGCGGCCAGCAGCACCAGCACCACGGTGGCCACTGCCAGCAGACCGTGTCCGGCCACGACCGCGACCGGGAAGTGCCGCTCGGGCGGTCCCGCCGTGCCGGTGGCGCCGGGCCCGCCGGCCACCGCCGTACGGGCGCGGTAGGCGGGGACCCACCGGGCGAACATCGCGAAGCCCAGCAGCGCGACCGGGACCAGCAGGACCAGCGCGACCCACGCCAGAGCGGTGATGCCGGCGAACAGGAACACGATCCACACGACCAGCCCGGCGGCGGCCAGCGCGAAGTGACCGAAGATCAGACCTGGTGAGAAACGGCTGGTACGCCGGCCGCCTCTGGCGATCCAGACGCCCAGCATCACGAAGCCGCCCACCGCGGTGAGCAACCAGGTGACCAGTGCCGCGATACCCATGAAGTTCTCCTCCTGCGTTGGTGGGATGAGGGTCAGCGCCGGAAACCGTCGGCCTGGGTGGCCTCGTCGGCCACTCGTACGCCATAGCGGTAGGCGAGCTTGCCGCCCAGATAACCGGAGACCGCGAGCAGCGCCAGGCTGCCCGCCGAGAGCAGCAGCGGACCGAGCGCGACCGCGCCTGCCGCCGTGCCGGCCTGACGCCACAGGAAACCGGCGGCGTACGCGGCGGTGATCACGAGGTTCAACCCCATGTGGAGCAGACCCGTGCGGAACACCGGGGTGCCGGGCGGGATGGCGAACAGGTCGAGGAACCCGGCCATCGCCGCGGCCAGCGCGCCGAGCACGCCGATGGCGATCAGCCACTTCGAGCCCTCGGCCAGGAAACCCGGATCGGGCGCGAACCGGGACGCCAGGTCGAAGACCATGCTCGCCACCCAGGTCCCGATGGGCACCGCGACCAGCATGGGGTGGAACGGATGGCCGTACGGCCCGGCCAGGACCGCGCTCACCGGTCGTTTCGCGTCGTGCAGTCCACCGGTCATCCGGACCTCCGCATGCGCCGCTAGTTACGCCAATGAATGTTGGTCTTATTCGGCCTGACGGTCAAGGTGTTCGCGTACATCGAAGGGGCTATGGTTTTCGACCGTAGAGGCGGGCGTTATCGTGGCAGGGTGACGACGGATCCCTCGATCAGCGCGGTGGCCGCGCTGGACGACGAGCTGCGGCAGGGCATGTACGCCTACATCCGTGGGGCGCGTCGTCCGGTGACCCGGGACGAGGCCGCCGCCTCGGTCGGGATCTCCCGCAAGCTGGCCGCCTTCCATCTGGACAAACTGGTCGACGCCGGCCTGCTGCGCGCCCGCTATGAGGCGGTCGGCGGCATCCGTAAGGTCGGCCGCACCCCGAAGGTCTACGAACCCACCGAGACCGACATCCGCGTCATGATCCCCGAACGCCGGCACGAGGTGCTGGCCGACATCCTCATGGATGCCGTTCTCGCGGAGAGCGAAGGGGAGAGCGCCCGCCAGGCGGCGGTCCGGGTGGCCTGCCGGCGCGGCGAGGAGATCGGCGCCGCGGAACGCGCCCGGGTCAAGCCCGGACGGCTCGGCGCCGAACGCGCTCTCACCCTGCTCGAAGGCCTGCTCGCGCGGCACGGCTTCGAGCCCGGCCGCGAGTCTCCCACCTGCGTACGGCTGCGCAACTGCCCGTTTCACCCACTGGCGGCGCGAGCCCCCGAACTGGTCTGCGGTGTCAACCACGCCTTCCTCGACGGCATGCTCACCGGTCTGGAAGCCACCAGGGTGCGGGCCGTCCTGGTGCCGCGGCCGGGAGAGTGCTGTGTCGAACTGCGCTCCTCCTGAGCGGGTTTTCCGGCGAAAGCATGACCTCTCGCGGCAATGTTCACCGCCCCCGCGCCGCCGGGTTCCGCTGCGGGCGGCGGGCTCGTAGATCCTTTTGGCGATCGGCGGCCGTCCGATTACCCTGCGCGCTAGGGTCGTCACGTTTCGCATCCATTCATGGAGGACACGTGGCCGACGCTCAGCCGGTGATCTTCGTGGGCGGCCTGGGACGCAGCGGTAGCACTCTGCTCGAACGCCTCCTCGGCGAGGTGCCCGGCGTGGCGCCGCTCGGCGAGGTCGTCCACCTGTGGGACCGCGGCGTACGCGCCGACGAGCCGTGCGGCTGCGGGCAGCGGTTCTCCCAGTGCCCGTTCTGGACGAAGGTGGGCGCCCGCGCGTTCGGGCAGTGGCGGCAGAGCCAGGCGGGGTGGCTGCCCGGCCTGCGCGCGCGTGTCGACCGGACCCGCCGCGTACCCGCCCTCGCCCTCGGGCTCACGACCCGTGAGGCCGAACTGGCCGAGTACGTCCGGTCGTACTCCCGCATCTACGCGGCGGCGGCGGAGGTGGCCGACGCGCGGGTCGTCGTCGACTCCAGCAAGCACGCCTCCCTGGCGTACTGCCTGGCGGCGATCATGGAGATGCGGGTCGTGCAGGTGGTGCGCGATCCGCGGGCGGTGGCCGCGTCGTGGCGGCGCAGGGTGCGCAGGCCGGAGGACGGGCGGCCGATGACCCGCTGGACCCCCGCGCGCACCGCCGTCCACTGGCTGGCCCAGAACCTCGCCTTCGAGGTGCTGCGCCGCAAGGGCGTGCAGGTCGTCCGGGTGCGGCACGAGGACCTGGTGCGCGATCCGCGCGCGACCCTGGGACGCCTGGCCGCGCGGCTCGGGCTTCCCGCCGGTGGCCTCGCCTTCCTGGACGACCGCGAAGCGCTGCTCGGCGTCGCGCACACCGTCTCCGGCAACCCGATGCGTTTCTCCGTGGGCCCGATTGAGATACGCCACCGTCCGGCGCCCCTGCCCCGGTCCCAGCGGTCGGCTGGTCACCGCGATCACCTCCCCTCTGCTCTTCTACGGCTATCGCCTCGCCTACCGGCGGGAGCCCGGGGATGAGGCCGTCCGTCGGCGTGGTCATCCCCACCCGGGGTGACCGGCCCGGCCCGCTGCGCGCCGCGCTGACCGGCGTGCTCGCCCAGGAGTACGCCGGCCGGGTCGAGGTGGTGGTCGTGGCCGACGAGGTCCCCGCCTCCCTCGTCGCCCAGCAGGTGTCCGGCGTCGCCGGTCCTGTCGCCGGTTCTGTTGCCGCTTCTGCTGCCGGTCCTGTTGCCGGTTCTGCGGCCGCCGAAGCGGTTCGGACCGTCCGCGTGCTGGGCAACCGGCGTGCCGCCGGCCTGCCGGGCGCGCGCAACACCGGGATCTCGGTGCTCGGCACGGATCTCGTCGCCTTCTGCGACGACGACGACCTCTGGCTGCCCGGCAAGCTGTCCGCCCAGGTCACCGCGCTGGCGGAGGAGCCCGAGGCGGGCTTCGCGAGCTGCGCCGTCGAGGTCGAGTACGGCGACCGCCGGGTGCCGCGGCTGGCCGGCACCGGCCGGGTGACCCATCGGCACCTCACCCGCTCGCGCATGATGATGGTGCACTCCTCGACGTTCCTGTTCCGCCGGGGCTGGACGTGGGTGGACGAGAGCGCGCCGGCCGGTCAGAACGAGGACTGGGACCTCGCACTGCGGGCCGCCTGGCGGCATCCGATCGTCCACGTCGACCGGCCGCTCGTGCGGGTGCGCTGGGGCTCTTCGCACTACGTGGGGCGCTGGGCCGACCGGATCGCGGGGCTGGAGTGGATGCTCGCCCGGCATCCCGGGCTGGCCGCGGAACCGCGGGGCGCGGCCCGCGTCTACGGGCAACTCGCCTTCTGCCACGCCGCCCTCGGACGGCGGCGCGAGGCCGCCCGCTGGTCGCTGCGCGCCTTCTCCGCCCGGCCGGCGAACCGCGGGCGGCGGTGGCGCTGGCGGTCGCCGGAGGGCTGGTCAGCCCGCGCGCCGTGCTGCACGCCCTCCACCTTCGCGGCCACGGCATCTGATGCCAGAGCCTGCGCCGGTTTCGGCCCCACGAGGACCGTCCCGTACTGTGCTGCCCCGCACTGCTCGGCCTGGTCGGGGAGTCGAGCCGACGGGGCAGGCAGGCGGCGGCGCCGTGGTGCCCCTGCCGGTGGGACGTGGCCGTACCGGCAGGGTGGAGATCGCGGGTGTACGGCTCGACCCGCTGACCGAGGCGCAGGTCGTGGAGCACATCATCGGGGCGTCGCTGCGTGGACAGGGCGGTCATCTCGTCACCCCGAACGTGGACATCTGCCGCGCCGCTGGACGCGACCCGTCGTTGCGGGAGCTGGTCAACGCCGCCGACCTCGCGGTGGCGGACGGCATGCCGCTGGTGTGGGCTGCCCGGTTGCTCGGCCGTACGCTGCCGGAACGGGTGACCGGGGCCGACCTGATCTGGTCGTTGACCGAGGCGGCGGCCGTACACGGGTTGCCGGTCTATCTGATCGGGGGCCCGGCGGGGGTGGCCGAGGCGGCGCGGGACGCGTTGTGCGAGCGCCATCCCGGCCTCGTGGTGGCGGGGGTGGACGCTCCGCCGTACGGGTTCGAGACCTGCGCGGCGGCGCTGGCGGAGGTGCGGGCGCGGCTGGTCGCGGCGCGACCGGCACTGGTGTTCGCCGGGCTCGGCTTCCCCAAGCAGGACCGCCTGATCGCCGCGCTCCGGGACGGCCTTCCGGGCGCGTGGTTCGTCGGGTGCGGGGCGGCGATCGCCTTCGCGGCCGGTTCGGCGCGGCGGGCGCCGGCGTGGATGGGCGACCACGGGCTGGAATGGCTGTTTCGCCTGATCGGTGAGCCGAGGCGGCTCGCCCGCCGCTACCTGCTCGACGACCTCCCCTTCGCTCTCCGTCTGCTGACCGGCTGCCTGCTGCGCCGCCTCACGCATCGGGACCGCAAGGAGATCCCCTCGATGACCTGCCGATGATCCCGCCACGTCGGCTGTGGGCCTGTTGGGGCGGAAGTTCAGAGATGACCCTGATGGTGAGTAAGGGGCTGGTAGGGGTGCGCGGGGGGCGTTCCCGGATGAGGCGGACAGCCGTCGTCCGACAGGCTCCGAGGCATGACTCCCAAGCCTTGTTTCTCCGACCGCACTCCGGCTGCCGCACGGCCGCGTCGCACGCGGATGCCGCTGGCGGTGCTGTCCTGCGTGACCTTGGCCGCAATGATCACCGGCACCGCCGCTCCGGCTATGGCTGCTCCGGCTGTGACAACCGCTGTCACCGCCGATCGTGCCCACAGTTCGCTTCCCAGGCTGGACCCTGACACCCTTCAGCGTGCGCTGTCCAGTGCGCCTGACAGGGTGACGGCGGCGCTGGCACAGGTCAGCGGGCCGGCCGGGAAGTGGAGTGGCACGTATGGGGTCGCCGACACGGTGACGGGAGAGCCTGTGCCGGTCGACGGCCGGTTCCGCCTCGGTAGCGTCACCAAGGCCTTCATCGCCACGGTGGTGCTGCAGATGGCCGCCGAGGACAGGGTCGACCTCGGCAAGCCCGTTCAGCGGTACCTCCCGGGCGTGCTCCCCGATAGCTACCCGCCGATCCCCGTACGCTCGCTGCTCAACTTCACCAGCAGCCTGCCGGAGCTGACAGCGGACGATCTGCCGACCACTCCGGAGGGGATAGTCGAGCACCGCTTCGACGACCACCCGTTCGCCGAACTGGTGGCGATGGCGGTACGGCACGACCGGCCCTTCAAAGACCCCGGCACAACGCAGGTCTACGGAGCCACCGGCTACTACGTCGCCGGGATGCTCATCGAGAAGCTCACCGGCAACAGCTACCAGCAGGAGATCACCAAGCGGATCCTGCGCCCGCTGCATCTGCGGCACACGACCGCCCCGCAGACCGACACCACGATCCCCGGCCCCCACTCCCACGGCTACATCGCCGTGCCCCAGGCAGGCGGCGGAACCCAGCTGGTCGACATCACCGACCAGAACCCGGGCGCCGGCGGCATGATCTCCACGACGGGCGACCTGGACCGCTTCCTGACCGCCCTCTTCCGGGGACGTCTCCTGCCGCCCTCCCAGATGGCCGAACTGTTCACCGTTCCCGATGTCGCCTACCTCGGCGGTACCGCCCAGGACCCGGGCCACGGCCGGGCCTATTACAGCGCGGGACTGATGCGGGTCACCCTCCCCGACGGAGTGACCGTCTGGGGCAAGACCGGCAGCACTTTCGGCTACACCGACGGCATGTTCACCACCCGCGACCTGCGCCGCCGTCTCGTCTACTCCTTCAACCCCATCACCGGCGGCGGCAACGACTTCGCGCTCGTCACCCGGCTCATCGGCGCAGCCTTCGGCTCCTGAGAAACCCCGCCCCCTCGGCAGCGGGCCACGCAGGGCCTTCGGGCCGCGAAGCGGAGGCTAGAAGGCGTACGGGCCGAAGCGGCCCCAGGCGACGACGACGGCCAGGACCAGGAGCACCAGGTTGACGACGATGACCTGGGACTCGGCGCGGCGGGCGTGGACGACGACCGCTCCGGCCATGATCAGGGCGACGCCGAGCGCGGCGAGCGGCGTCAGCACCGGGGCGATGCCCGTGACGGCGGGCAGGACGAGGCCGAAGGCGATCAGCACCTCGAGAGCGCCGAGGCCCTTGACCGCGCCCGCGGAGAAGTCCTCGGTCCAGGCCATGCCGGACATGGCCAGCCTGTCCTTCGGCTGGGCGAGTTTCATCACCCCGGCGACGAGGAAGGCGAGAGTGAGCAGGCCGGCGATGACCCACAGGACGACGTTCATGGGGAGTCCGTTCTTGCGACTTCAGAGCGCAATGTAGCGGATGGGCGGGCCGCGGCCGTCGTCGCGGATCGCCGTCACACCTGTCGCGACCGCGTATGGGGGAACGGCGGGCCGGCCGCCCTCGGTGAGGGAGGCCGGCCCGTCGCTCTCATCAGGCCTACTGAGCTGCTCTCATCGGGCCTGCTCGGCCACGGTGATCGTGGCGAGGCGGTCTGCCCTCCCGACGTGACCGTGAGGGTGGCCTGGCCGGGCCGTACGCCGGTCAGCGTGTGCGTGGACACGTCGAGGACCGCGACGACGCCGTGGCGGCGTGCCGCCTTCTTCGCGTCCGCGGCCGACTCGGCCACGGCGAGGGCGCGGTCGCCGCTCCACGTCACGCTGGCCGGGTACGCCAGCGGGAACGTCAGGTTGGCGCCGCTGGTGCTGCCCGTCGCCGAGACCTCCGCCGAGGCGTCCGGGGCGAGCGTGCCGGGCGCCGACAGGGAGATCTTGTCGATCAGCGGGTTCGTCCGCGCCACGATCCAGCCGCGGGTCTCCGGGCTGGGACGGCCCGCCTCGACCTTTCCCGGCCGGGGTCGACGCCGACGAGGTCCCACCCGAAGAACCCGCCCTTGTCAGGCGAGCTGTAGGGCGTCTTGCCCACCGGCGGCGTGGTGACCTCCAGCACGCCGTCCGATCTGGTGGCGGCGGCGGTGTGGGCGTGGCCGGTGAACAACACGACCGGCTTGCCCGACGACTCGCGCCAGTCGGCGAGCCACTTCTCGACGAGGTCCGCCTCGCGCTGGTCGGAGAACTGGGACGCGCCCGCCCCCGAGGGGTCGCGGAGAGGGTGGTGGAAGACGACGGCGACGGACTTCACCGACCTGTCCTTCGCCGCGGCGTCCAGGTCCTGCCGCAGTTGCGGCACCTGCGACCAGTCGGACGACCGAAGCCCGCCCAGGGTGGTGTTGAGCAGGACGAAGCGGGTGCCCTTGTGGTCGAACACCTGGTGGGCTTGCCGCCCGGTGGCGAGGAAGTTGTCGAGGGTGCCCGTCGCCGTGGCCCCGGACTCGTGGTTGCCCGGCGTCCAGTAGACCGGCAGGTCAGCCGGCACGTTGGCCTTGAGCACCTCCTCCGCGAGCGCGAAGTCGGCCGGCGTGTTGTTGTCCACGAAGTCGCCGTTGATCACGATGAAGTCGGGCTTCGCGGCGACGGCCTGCTTCAGCGCGGCGGCCGCCTGCTGCGCCGCGAACGACGTCGTGCCCCCGGCCGCGCCCACGTGCAGGTCGGACATGATCGCGAACCGCCAGCGCGTACGGTCGATGCCGGCCTGCTCCAGGACGAACGGATCGGGGGTCCGGGCGTCGCCGGTGGCCAGATCCTGCCCGACCAGCGCGGTGAGCCCGTCGAACCTGAGCTGTCCCGCGTCCTTGGCGAGGTTGGACGTCTCCACCACGTACACGTTGAGCAGCGTGATCGGCTCGGTGAAACCGGTGGGCAGGGCGCCCTCGACCCACTTCCACCCGGTCCAGTCGACGACGGAGGCGAAGGTGAAGGGGACGTTCGTCGTGCCCTGCGACCGCAGCGTGGCCCGCAGCCAGTGCCCGCGGCCGTCGCCGTGCACCCACATGCCGAGCCGCCTGGTGCCGGTCGGCAGGGTGAGCGGCCCGGGCTTGGCCACCGCGTACGCCGCCGAGGTGCCGGAGGTGCCGCTGAAGTCGTAAGTGAGCGCGAGTGCCTGGTTGCCGGCCGCCGCGCCGGGACGGTCCGCGGCGTCGACGCTCGCCACCGTCGCGGTGGCCTTGGCGGTCGACACGCCCCAGGGCTCGCCGCCGTCGAACTCGGCCAGCGACCCGCGCTTCAGCCCGACGGCGACGGGCAGGTGCGCCACCTTGCCCTGGACGGTCGCGGTGATCACGGCGCCGCGGCCGTCGGCCGTCTCCAGCCCGGTGACCGCGAACGACCCGTCGTCCCGCGGCTCCACCTTCACCACCGAGGTGTCGTAGTCCAGGTCGACGTCGCGCGCGGCGATCGGCGCGTCGAAGCCGTCGGCGTCGGTGCCGGTGACCCCCACGACAGCCGAGCCGCCGGCGTCCAGGGTCAGGCTCGTTTCGGTGAACGCGACGGTGGACAGGGCATCGAGCACGCGGACGTCCGCCGCGCCGTGCGCCCGCCCCGAGCGGGCCTCGACCTCGCCCTCCCCGGAACGCTCGGCGTGCAGCACGCCGTCGCGCACCGTGCCCAGCTTCCCGGCGTCCCAGCGGACGGAGTTGCCCTTGCCGCCGTCGAGGGCGACCGGGGCGTACGACTCGTCGTACCCGGCGGCGGAGACGCGGAGGGTGAGTCCGGGGAAGACGCGCGGCGCGCTCGTCCGCACCGCGATGCCCTTGAGGGCCCCCGATCCCTTCGCGGCGAACAGCCCGACTCCGCTCGGGATGGGCCGTTCACCGCCGTCCGACGGGGTGTTGACCACGCTCACCCCGGCGTCCCCGGGCGTGCGGGCGACGAGATCGGACGAGCCGCCGCCGTCGAGCATGAACGCCTCGTCCGCGCCGAGCCGTACGAGGAGCTTGGCCGTCTCGTCGAAGCTCAGACCGGCCGAGAAGTTGGCCGAGCCGTCGACGGTCACGAGCAGCAGCCGCCTGCCGCCGTCGCGCCAGCCGATCGCCGTACGCGGCTTCGGCGCGTCGTTGCCCGTCGAGGGCGGGAAGTCGATCGCCTGACCGTCCCGCACGAGGACCGCTCCGCTGCCCAGCGCGGTGCGCAGCTTCGCGGAGGAGTCGGTGCGCAGGCCCGTGGTGAGCGTCACCGGGTCGCCGGTCTTGGCGGTGGCGAGCGGGGCCGCCGCGTTCCCCACGCCCACGACCACCAGGCCCCCGGCGGGCACCGGGGTCGTCGTGACCGTGTCGTTCACCGCCGTGACGACGCCGCCGGAGACGACCAGTTCGGTGACGGGCGTGGCATGGCCGATCAGCGTACGCAGGCCGGGCCCCCACTGGTCGGTGAAGACGGAGACGGCGTTCGCGGGCAGGGATGCCGAGTTGAGCGAGGCGACCGGATGGTCCGTGCCGCCCACGGTCACCGTGCTCTCCAGCAGCGCGCTCGCGAGCCGGGCGATCTTGTCCTCGCCCACCGAGGCGACCGTGGCGGGCTGGGTGGTCGCCTTGCGCACCTGGCCGTCCCTGACCTCGGGGCCGATGACCGCGTTGGTCTGGTTGATGTCGTAGTAGTCCCCGTTGACCGCGGCCACGGCTCCCGCGGCGTCCGCCGACTTCGACAGCGCCCGCGTCTCGGTCAGCGTGCCGCCGACCATGCCCACGTCCACCCGGTCGTCCGCCAGGTCGGCGTTGAGCACGTGCGCGCGGGTCCAGCCCGTACGGCCGAAGGTGTCGAACGACGTCAGCACGATGCCGGGGGCGATCACGCGGTCGGTGCGGGCCGCCTCGACCGACTCGCCGGGGACGGTGGTCTGGTAGCCGGGCGGTTCGGCCGGCCTGTCACCGGGCGGCGCCTCGGCCCATGCCGTCCCGCCGACGGCCACGGAGCCCGCGGCGACGACGGCTGCCACGACGACAACGTGCGCAAATTTGCGCATTTTGTACCTCCAAGCATTAACGGGCCTGAAGGTAGACAATCTCTAAACCGATCTTCCGTCCACGGCATGACGCCGCCATGACCACACCATGAACGACGGATCTGCTTTCGGGGGGTGCGCTCGGCGACCGCGTCCCGAAAAAGTTTTTCGAAAAATCCGGGAGGTGGTGTCGGATCGGGGCGGTGGTGTTCGTAGCAGGGGTGAGGCCGCCCACAAGGGGACGGCGCCACGGTAAAGGAACCGCGATCATGAAGCTGACGACCATCACTCAGGTCACCGTCGACGGGGTGGTGCAGGGAAACGGCGGCGCGTCGGACGAGGACCGCAGGAACGGATTCGAGCGCGGCGGATGGGCCCTGGGCAAGGGCGACAACGAGACCCACGCGTTCATCAACCAGACCTACCAGCGCGCCGAGGCGTTCCTGTTCGGCCGGCGGACCTACGAGCTGTTCGCCGGCTCGTGGGGGACCATGACGGTCCAGGATGCCCCTGGCTGGGAGGGCGTCGTGGAAGCGTTGAACACACGGCCCAAGTACGTGGCGTCGACCACGCTCATGGAGCCGGCGTGGTCGGACACGACCGTCCTGTCCGGAGACGTCGCGGCCGCCGTCCGGGAACTGAAGGCCAAGCCGGGGGGTGAGCTGCAGGTGCACGGCAGTGGCATCCTGATCCGGTGGCTGCTGGAGAACGATCTGGTCGACGAGATGACTCTGATCATCGTCCCGGTGGTCGTCGGCCAGGGCGCGCGGCTGTTCCCCGACGCTGGCCCCGATCTCGCGCTCGGCCTGGTCGAGTCGCGCGTCGACTCCAAGGGCGTGACGATCCAGGTCTACCGGCCGGCCGGGCGCCCGCAGTATGCGCCAACGGCCTGAAGTCCCTGACCACCGAACCACGTTGTCCTGACACCACAGGAGATGATCTTCAGATGCGGTACCTGGTTTCCGTGATCGACGACATGAGCAATCCCGGCAGCACGGACAGGCAGCCTGCCATCAGCGCGTTCAACGAACGACTCATCGCCGAGGGTTACTGGGTTTTCTCGGGCGGACTCGCGGCCACCGACGCGGCCACCGTCATCGACAACCGGGGCGAGCAGGCGGTGTTCAGCGACGGGCCTTTCGTGGAGTCGAAGGAGTACCTCGCCGGTGTCTGGGTGTGGGAGGCCCCCGATCTGGATGTGGCGCTCAAGCTCGCCGCCGAGGCGTCGAAGATCTGCGATCGGAAGATCGAAGTGCGGCCGTTCCTGTGAACGACCTTGACGTCCGTGATGTGATCATCCGGGCCCACCGTGAGGAGTGGGCACGGGTGGTCGCCTCCCTGGCCAGGCGCTTCGGTGACCTCGACATCGCCGAGGAGGCGGCGGCCGAGGCGTTCGCGACCGCCGTCCAGCGGTGGCCGGCCGACGGCGTGCCCCCCAACCCGGGCGCCTGGCTGACCACTACCGCCAACCGCCAGGCCATCGACCGGATCAGGCGCGAGAACAAACGCGACGACAAGCACAGGAAGGCTCAGATGGTCTACGACGATGACCCGCCCGAGCCTGTCGGCGCCATCGACGACGACCGGCTCCGGCTGATCTTCACCTGCTGTCACCCGGCGCTGGCGATGGAGGCCCGCGTGGCGCTGACGCTGCGCATGGTCGCCGGCCTGACCATGCCCGAGATCGCCCGCGCCTTCCTGGTGGCCGAGAGCGCCATGGGGCAGCGGATCACCCGGGCGAAGGCCAAGATCAAGGCGGCGCGCATCCCCTATCGGGTGCCGTCGGCGGAGGATCTCCCGGCGCGCGTCTCCGGCGTCCTGGCCGTCCTGTTCCTCGTCTTCAACGAGGGCTACCTGGCCACCGGCCCCGACACCGATCCCGTACGGCGCGAGCTGACCGCCGAGGCGATCCGGCTCACTCGCCTGATCCGCGAGCTCCTGCCACAGGACGGTGAGGTGGCCGGGCTGCTGGCGCTGATGCTCCTCATCGAGGCCCGCCGCCCCGCCCGGGTCTCGGCCGGCGGCGAACTGGTCGCTCTCGACGAGCAGGACCGTGGGGCCTGGGACGCGGAACTGATCGCCGAGGGTCATCGGCTTGTGCGCGAGCGCCTCGCCGCTGCCGCCGCCGGGGTGGCTCCGGGTCGCTACCAGATTCTCGCGGCGATCAACGCCGTGCACACCTCCGCCCGCGACATGCGCGACACCGACTGGTCGCAGGTCCTCGCCCTCTACGACCAGCTCGTCCGCCTCGACCCCTCGCCGATCATCGCCCTCAACCGGGCCATCGCGGTCGCCGAGCTCGACGGCCCGGAGGTGGCACTGGCGGCCGTCGACCGTCTCGAGTCCCAGTTGGCCGGCTATCACGCCTACCACGCCACCCGCGCCGACCTGCTGCGCCGGCTGGGCCGCGGCCGGGAGTCGCGCGCGGCCTACGACAAAGCTATCGACCTGGCCGGCAACACCGCCGAGATCGCCTACCTGACCCGCCGCCGCGACCAACTGCGTTGACGCGCTCCTCGGCCTGAAGGCCGGGGATTCAGCCCGTGCCGCGCGGTCATGCGGCACCTCTGAGGCTTCCTGCTTCCTCGCGCTGTGCCAGGCCGGGGCCTGGTCTTACCTGCGCTCCACAGGCGTTTAGTCTCTCCGCCCGTCCGGCGGCGAGGATGTTCTTGGCGGCGTTGA